>NZ_JAXGWW010000012.1:0-19290 GCF_040773105.1 Lentilactobacillus sp. | reverse complement strand
TGGATGTTTGTGACAATATTTTTCTGAAGGTTATAGGCAATTTCAGCTATGTCTTCGTAGGTCACGCCCCGGTACTTTAAAGCGTTAATCTAAAATTCGTAGGCAGCTGTATCGGGAAAATTAAAGTTCTTATTATTCATGGAATCCTTCCTTTCGATCGTGATAGAAAAAGCCCAGGCCAAAACAATGTTTTGCCCCAGGCTTTTATGGTTTTACAAGTATTTTGAATTACAACAGATATTTTGCATCAATGTCTGGGTCTTGAGATGTTAGAATCTTTGGACCGTCTTTTGTGATTGCCAGCGTGTGCTCATACTGAGCAGATGGGGTCCCATCAGCTGAAACATAGTATGTCCAATCATCTTTTTTATCATAACGATCGGCAATTTCCCACGTACCGGTGTTCACCATTGGTTCGATGGTGATGGTCATGCCTTCTTTAAGCCGCAAGCCTTGACCTGGGACACCGTATGCAGGAACGTTTGGTTCTTCATGAATGGATGGTTGAATACCATGGCCAATCAATTCACGAACATCGCCCATGTGGTTTTCATCTTCAACGTAAGTCTGAATGGCGTTTCCGATGTCACCAAGACGATTGCCAATAACGGCTTGGTCAATGCCAAGGTACAAGCCTTTGCGGGTAACTTCCATTAACTTTTGAATTTCAGGACTCACGTCACCGACGGCATAGGTCCAGCAAGAATCACTTTCAAAGCCATCCTTGTTCACACACATATCAACCTTAAGGACGTCACCGTTTTTCAGCTTCAAGCCCTTACGTGGAATTCCGTGGGCAACTTCATCGTTGATGGAGATACATGTGGCAAACTTGTAACCGTCAAAGCCCATTTCTGAAGGGTAGGCGTTATGTTCCTTGATGTATCGACGCGCAAACAATTCAATGTCCCAAGTGTCCAACCCAGGCTTGATCATCTTGCGGAGTTCCTTATGAACACCGGCAAGGACGGCGCCTGATTCGGCCATTTTTTCAATTTCACGTGGTGATTTTAATGTTATCAATTAATTAACTTCCTTTTTTGTTATTAAATCTAAAACGCTTCTAAATAAATTAAAACATAAAAAATGGCCAACTGGCCACATTTTAACTTAACCCATCAATGATTCCCTTTTGGAGGGCTTCCAATATCAATTTAACTTCGGTAATCTTTGAATCAACCAAGTATTGCATGGTTTCGTCTTTATCTTTCTTAGCCGAACTCATCTGGTCATTCAAAAATGTAAGTTGGGAATGAAGATATTCTGTTAAGTTCATGGTATCACCTCTCCGATGCTCTTTACATATATTATATCCTAATAGTCATTAGTTTACATTAAAACACAATTTTTACAAATAATTTGTTTGCAGATTAGAAACAATATAAACTAGAAGCGTAGGAAAAAATTGGAGGGATAGAAATGGTTAGCAATATCTGGCTTCGTTGGTTCTTTGTTCTGTTGTATCTGGTGATGGGAATTTTGCTGTACATGGGCATGAACATGGTGGTCATGTACCTGATGGTAATCGGAATGTTCTTGGAGGCACTGATTAGCTTGATCGGCTATTATCGCGATCGGTGATAGGTACATATAGAAATTGCCTTGGGTAACCTTGGCAGAGAAGAAATAACAGTCAATGATGAAGCAACAAGTTCATCGTTGGCTGTTATTTTTTGAGTTGTGGATTCATATATAGATTGTGGAAACGTGCTCCGAAGGCCGCAAACAGTGTGCAGCGCCAAGTCCTGTGGACAACGCAACTGGCACTACGATCTAAGTCACTTTGATTAAAATCCAAACCGTGGTTAGGGTTCACTGTTATTTTGTGGAAACGTGCTTCACAAGCCAGATCCTTCCGCTTAATCCGATAACCCGCTTTGACGCAAGTTCAGCGTCAAAACGGGTTATCACATTAATGCTCGGAATCTAACCGGCTTGTTCAGCACTCTACCAAATTTTCACCCTTTCCCCCGGTTCCATATACATCCCGTCACCTGGTTTGACATCGAAAGTTTTGTAGAAATCATCCAGATTTTTGACCTGGACATTTGCCCTTAATTCTGCCGGGGCATGGACATCTATATTTAGCAGTAACTGCTTGTACTGTTCCGTGGCCTTCATTCGCCATACCTTGGCCCAATTGATGAAGAAGTCATACAAATTATAATCTTCCTCGTTTTTGGCCGCCTCGTTGGCACAGCTCAGACCACCCGCATCCGCAATGTTTTCCGACACCGTCAGCTTGCCATTGACCTTGCCGCCCGCAAATGGGATGCCGTCAAATTCCTTAATCATCTTATCGGCAAGCTTGGAGAAGTACTCATGGTCTTCTTTCGTCCACCAATTGTTTAAGTTTCCAAGTTCATCAAACAACGAGCCATTATTATCAAATGCATGAGAAATTTCATGGGCGATAACCGCACCAATACCACCGTAATTTTGGCTGGATGACTGCTTCAAGCTATAGAAAGGTGCCTGAAGGATTGCCGCTGGGAAGACAATAATGTTCTTAAATGGTTCATAATATGCGTTCACCGTAGCCGCACTCATTTCCCATTTCGTCCGGTCGACTGGTTTGCCCAGCTTCTCAAACGTATCTTCAATGGTGATCTCCCCAAATCTGGACATGTTATCAAACAGGGTCCCGCCATCATTTTCGGGAGTCACCTTAAATTTGTATTCCAGTTGGTCGATGTGATCCGGATAGCCCACTTGAAGGGCTAATTTATCCAGCTTCAAGATTGCTTTTTCTCTGGTTTCCTTACCCAGCCAAGTGTTGTTGCTGAGGCGGTTCTTATACACGTTGATCATGTTTTTGACCATGTGCTCAACGTCCGCCTTGGCTTTTGGACCAAAGTATTTCTTGGCGTAATAGTCCCCAATCGTTTGGCCAAAGATACCTTCAGCGAGGTAGAAAGCAGCTTTCTTTTGGGGTGTTGCTTCCTTCTTGCCGGAAAGGGCTCGGCTAAATACAGAACCGGTCTGACGGAACTCTTCTGACAGGTAGCTTGAAGCTGAGCGAACCGTGTTGACCAGCATCCAATTCTTCATGTCGGTAAAGGTATCACTGTTAATCAGGCCATCAAAGCGTTCGTAAAACTTTGGCTGGGTCACGATGAGTTGCTCCGGTGCGTGGCCAAACAACGCGTCTGCCAGGTTCATAAAGTCAATGTGAGAGCTGGACTCTGAGAAGTAGGCAAACTTCTGTGGGTTGTACATTTTGCTGTAGTCGGCCGATTCTTCAGCTGACTTCACGTTAGGGGCAATTTTGGCGTCAAATCGCTTGGCGGATTCGACAATCTCATCTGCTTCACTGCTGCTGTAATCAGCCAAAATCAAGAGTTGACTGGCCATTTTGGTGAAGACTGGCATCAGTTGTTGATATGCCGGATTGTTGTTTTCATAGTAAGTCCGGTCTGGTAAGAATAAGCCTGGAACTGACGCAAACAGTGCATTGACCTGGGTGTTTTTCATATCCGGTTCAACCCAGAAGCCAAACGGTAGCGGATAGCCGGCCTTAACTAACTCAGGCAACTGTTCGTTTAAATCATCAAAATTGGTGATATTTTCGATTTTTTCCAAATAGGGCTTGAGTGGATCGGCACCATCGGCATCACGCTTCTTATAGTTGCGAGCGAGTGCATAGAGCTTCAAGAATTCTGAAAACGGGGCGTCATATTGTTTCTTTTCCTCAATGATGTCGTCGAGGTCGCTCATTAATTGCTTATCAATGTTGTCGTTGAGGTCCATGAAACCACCAGTCGAGGAATGATCGGCCGGAATCTCGGCGGTCTTTTCCCAGCGACCATTAACAGCTTGATATAAATCGTCTTTTAGTAATGACTTGTCAATTGAATCTTCAGTGGGTTGGTCTGCTTGACCACCATCTGCTGTATTTGCCTTAAAAATATTCAAAATGAAGCCTCCTTCGTAGAATTGTGATGTGATTTCCGCACACATTTAAGTAGCGTTATTTGAAACTATTTCTATGTAATCTAGTATACTCAATATGAGAAATAAATGTGGAGAATGTCAACTTTCTCCAAGCTATTTTTCGACGTTAAACGTATGGTTACATTTGTTTAAATGATTCCTGAGGGGGCTTCACTTTGGACGAAAAAGAGATTTTTAACCGTGAAAAATCATTTCGATACCACGGGGACCGGGATTTAAACATTAGCAAAATCCCCACTTCCGCTACGGTAGAAAATTTGAACAAGGATGATATTAAAGCAAGAATTGAGAGTAATATTCAAACGCTCCAGGATTTACAAGGGAAGTTATACGCGCAGAACCACTTTGGCGTTTTGGTGATCTTTCAGGGAATGGACGGCTCAGGCAAGGACAGCATGATTCGCCATATCTTGAGTGGTGTTAACCCACAGGGAATTGAAGTCACCAGCTTCAAGTCGCCAACGTCAATTGAGCTGAATCATGATTATTTGTGGCGGGTCCATCGTCACGTTCCTGAACGTGGAATTATCGGGATTTTTAACCGTTCCTATTACGAAGATGTGTTGATTAGCCGCGTTCATCCGGAAATGATTGTCAGCGCCAACATTGGCAATATTACCAAGCTCGAACAGGTTGACAACAAATTTTTTGATGGCCGCTTTAAAGACATTAATTTCTTTGAAGACTATTTAACCCGAAATGGTTTCATGGTTTTGAAATTTTTCTTACACATGTCAGCCGACGAACAAAAGGATCGGTTCAAACGGCGGATTGAATTACCAGATCACAACTGGAAATTCTCTTCAGCCGACATCAAGGAGCGCCGTTACTTTAACGATTATCAAAAAGCATACGAAGACGCCATTGAGCATACGGCCAACAAGACCAATCCATGGTATATTATCCCATCAGATGACAAATGGTACTCACGACTCTGTGTGTCCGACATTATTGATCGGCGGATGAAAGAGCTGCCGCTAAAATATCCGGATTTACCGGATTCTGAGAAGGCAAAGCTGGAAGAAGCCTTGCAGGAATTGGATGATGATGCGGTTTTAAATAACAAGAAATCCGGAAAGCACAAATCATAAATATGATCTCAATCATTAAAAAACAGGAGAGTTGCAAAAAGGCTGGATTGACCTTTCTCACTCTCCTGTTTTGTTATAACCGTTTATTTTGATCATTTTGATCTTTTGAATATTTCGACAAGAAATAAAGAATGCCAATCAGCGCAATGACCACAATTAATAGTTGCAGCCACCAGATTGGGCTGTACATGGTCGCATTACCCGCAAACAATGACATCAAGCCAACTGCGGCCGCACAAATACTCAGCCAAAAGGCCGGTTCCCGATAAAAATTATGATTATATGACATGTTCGCCATCTCCCCTGAAACTGGCAAAACGGACTTCCACTTACTTAGCTTAATTATAAACGATTTGTTATTTATCAGGGGAAATAACCACTGTTGAATCGCCTATTTGTGCTGGGATTTTTGACGCTCTTTAAGTGTCTTATTAATTAGAGTGATTTTTAAGTTGCCGGACAAAAAGACCATTAAATAAGCGAGGGCGTACAGAACAACGAACTCCACAAACAGTTCAAGCCAGTACGTTAGATTCTGCCACTCCATCCAGCCGTTAAACGCCATCATACCAACGACCATAAAGAACACGACCACAAAGTGAATCGGCAGTTCGAGTCGGTAATCGTCGAGACTAAAGAGGCCACTAAAGACACCAATAAATCCTGCCATGATCATGATACTGAGGATATTTTTTGCGGTTGGGGCTGTCGATTGAACCTTGGCAGCTAAGACAAGTAGATAGATGACCGAGCCAATCTCGACACCTGATATAAACAGCTTGCCAATTCGTTTGAGTTGTTTCATCATGATTTCACCTTCATAGTCCGAGCCGATTTTCCAAACCGTTTAAATATTTACGGCTGATATCAGTTTTTAGCTTATCGGTTAAGATAGCCGTCATTCCACCAGTAAAGCTGGCCTCTAAAGACTGGAGGTGGTTAATGTTCACCACTGCGTGTTTAGAAACCTGAACGAAGTCTGGATTTTTTAATTTATCAACGAATGCATACAAACGGCCTTTGGTGGGGACGACCTTATCTTTGGTGTACACTATCAAGTCGTTGCCAGAGACATCGACTAAAATGATGTTTTCAGGCTTGATCAAATATACATGGTCATCAGACTTAACTGGGACGACCGCTGGCGGCATCGACTGGTAGTTCTTGAGATAGGCGATCAGCTCTTCGATTTCCAAGGAACGCGTTTTGGCGGATAATGTAATCTCAATATCGCCATCATTTAAATGTTCATTTTGTTGAAAATGGATTTCCATTCAAACCGCTCCCTATATCTTAGCTGATAGCCGTGACCGTATTTTGGCGCTTCTTTATCAATTCTGTCACGAAGATGAATAAAATGCTAGCTAAAAATGCATATCCGATTATCTGAATGGTTTGACTCGTGGTCAGAAGATGGGTCCAGTCTAGCTGAACCCCCATTTCCTTATTGAAGTAGTTGGCTGAGTGGCCGTTACCAAAAGTTTCAGTAATTTTGTCATTCATCATAATCTGCCGGTACAGTGCAGACACATAAGCCCCGGGTGTCAATTTGATCATTGACTGGGCAACGCTGGGAAGCGCACCAATTGGAATGTAGGTACCCACTAAAAATCCTGCTGCGGCACTAATCACAGAATTAATCGCATTCATCGTTTCAATTCGATGAACAAATTGGACAATCATCATGTTAATGGCGACGGATAGAAGCGAACTAACAAGGGCCAGTGCTAAGAGTGCCCAGGTTTTGGACCATGGAATTGCCAAACCATCGACAACCGCGAAGTAGCTGAGCATGATTATCAGCATCATGAGTTGCATAATAAAGCCAATGACGGCCGCACTCAGCATGTAACTGATTTTAATTTCAAATCTGGAAACATCTGTTAAATAGAAATCTTTCAAGACACCTTTTGATTCGTCAATTACCATTCGGCCCAGCGTTGCCAAAGTGGTTGTGATTGCCGTAACGGATAGGGTGCCTCCGATTAACCATAAGTCCATGATTTGAGTTGCATCGGACCCATGTTGCCACTGCTGAACCATATTTTGCTTTAAAAATACGACAAACAAGATGAATGAAATCATGGCGCCGAATAACGAAAAGAAGATACTCGTTTTATTCTTAAAATAAAGCATTAAGTTTCTTTGGCATAATGCGAACATTTAACGCATCTCCCTTCCCGTGAGCTTAAGGAACGCATCATCCATCCTGCCGTTGCGGTATTCGAAGTTCGTGATGTTTTCTTTGATCGTCTCGAGTAGTTGCAGGGCTTGGTGGGCATTGTCCGGCCAGCAAATAACCTGATTGCCGGACAATTGGGATGGCATCGGAATCAAATCCTTAATGATATCAGGTTGATTAGTATCAATCACTAATTCATTTTTGGAATATTGACGCTTGATGACTTCAGCCGAGCCTTCCGCAATGACGTTACCATGGTCAATAATATAGACATTGTCAGCGTGATCCGCTTCTTCTAAGTAATGGGTGGTGAGAATGATGGTTAAATGATGATTTTTTTGGAGTTCATCAAATAAATTCCAGACAGCTTCTCTGGTCTGGATATCTAAACCAGTCGTGGGTTCATCTAAAAACAAAACGTCGGGTTGATTGATTAACGCCCGGGCGATATCGACTCTTCGCCGCTGTCCGCCAGAGAGGCTGCCATATTTTTGGTTGATCAAATCGGTTAGTTCAGTTTGTTTAATCACGGATTGAAGATTTTCTTCAGAAGAATCCTTGTACATTCCTTTTCGAATCGTCAGATTTTCTTTGACGGTTAGGTTATCGTCTAAAATACTCTGCTGAAAAACCATACTGACTTTTACTTTCTTGGCAATTTCAATTGAACCGGAAGTTGGCTTTAAGAGCCCGGTCAGTATTGAAATTGTGGTGGTTTTACCAGCACCATTTGGGCCTAGAATGGCAGTTAAGCCGCCTTCTTGAATGGAAATATTTAAATGATTGACTGCAATTTGGGTACCAAACATTTTGGTCAGTTCCTTTGTTTGAATTAACATGTAACTCATCTCCCTTGACACCGTCATATTAGTCCGGTTCAACCGCTTTGTGAGTCAATTATTGCTAACTGGTAGATATTCCCACATAAGTTGCGAAATTATGTCAATGAAATTGGGTTGCGATAAAATGTAGGTAGGAGTTGACCGATAGAACACATGTTCGTATAATTAACATGGACATATCATTTCGGGTTGTCAGGAGGTGCGTCATGAAACAAGAATCACTATTTGCTGGAAACCAAGCTGAAAATCAACCGCTTGCCAGTCGGGTCCGCCCACAAACGTTGGACCAGTTTGTCGGCCAGCACCAGCTTGTCGGTAAGGGCAAAGTGTTGCGCGAAATTATCGAAAGCGATCAGCTGCCGTCGATTATCTTTTGGGGCCCACCGGGAGTTGGGAAAACAACCTTGGCTGAGATTATTGCCAAGAAGACCCAGGCTAAATTTGTAACTTTCAGCGCGGTGACCAGCGGAATTAAAGAAATTCGAGACATCATGAAAGACGCCGAAGCTAACCGTGAAATGGGTGGAAAGACAATTGTGTTTGTCGATGAAATTCACCGGTTTAACAAGGCCCAGCAGGATGCCTTTTTGCCGTTTGTTGAACGGGGCAGTATCACCTTGATTGGGGCCACGACTGAGAACCCCTCGTTTGAAATTAACTCAGCGCTTCTTTCGAGATGTAAGGTTTTTGTCCTACAACCATTGGAAACTGACGACATTGTTCAGCTGATTCACCAAACGTTAAACAATCCGGCTGCCTTTCCCAAAGAAACGATTGAAATCGACGATGATGCGGTTCGAGAGATTGCTGAATTTGCCAATGGGGACGCCCGAGTCGCGTTGAACACGTTGGAAATGGCGGTTAATAACAGTTCTAAAGAAGACGGGACGGTTAAAGTTTCCACGGACAATCTGCATCAGTTGATGAACACCAAATCTTTTCTGTACGACAAACACGGTGAGGAACATTACAACATTATTTCCGCACTTCATAAGTCGATGCGAAACAGCGATCCGGATGCTGCAGTATACTGGTTAACGCGAATGTTGAGTGGCGGAGAAGATCCACTGTACATCGCCCGCCGGATGGTGCGTTTTGCCAGTGAAGATATTGGGCTGGCGGATACCAACGCCTTAAACGTCGCGATTAATGTGTTTGAGGCCTGCCAATTTTTGGGGATGCCGGAGTGTAATGTTCATTTGACTGAGTGTGCGATTTATTTATCACTGGCGCCAAAGTCAAATGCGGTCTATAAGGCGACGCTTGGAGCCGAGCAGGATGTGAAACACTCGATCAATGAGCCGGTCCCCCTGCAATTACGAAACGCGCCGACGTCGTTGATGTCAAAGCTTGGGTACGGTAAGGGATATCAGTACGCCCACGAATCAACCGATAAATTGACGACGATGCAGACGATGCCGGATTCATTGATTGGCCACACTTACTATGAGCCAACCGATCAAGGAAACGAGGTGCGTTTCAAGAAACGATTGGCACAAATTAAAGCGTGGGAAAACGCCCACAGAAAAGAGTGATCTCATGGCAACATTTAAGTTAATCAAAGGCGACATTACCACGATGACTGTTGATGCAATCGTCAATGCTGCAAATACAGCCCTTAGCGGCGGTGGCGGTGTTGATGGGGCGATTCATCGTGCTGCCGGTCCTGAGCTGGACGAGGCGTGCCGCAAATTAAACGGCTGTCCAACAGGTGAGGCGAAGGTAACCCCTGGGTTTAAGTTACCAGCCAAATTTGTCATTCATACGCCGGGACCTATTTGGCATGGCGGAAAGAACAACGAACCACAGCTTCTTCGAAACTCATATGTGAATAGTTTGAAACGGGCGGTTGAGAATGATTGCCAAACGGTAGCATTTCCGTCGATCAGTACGGGGGTCTATGATTACCCGTTGGATCAAGCAGCCAAAATCGCAATTGACGCGATTGAAAGTTTTGATGCGCCCTTAGACGTGACAATGGTCTGCTTTGATTCGGGAACCTATGCTGCTTATAAAAGAGAATTAGATGAGAAATCAAACGAGAATGCGGGATAGAAAAACCACTATTTGACACACAGTTGCACTAAGTATTTGGACAAGAAAGAGCCGGGGCAAAACATTTTGTTTTGTGCCGGCTCTTTTTAAAACACCGATCTAAGAATTTGATATTCTAATTTTTGATTGACTTTAAATAAGAACCCCATTAGAATTTTATTAATACTAAAAAGTTACGTGTCCATGTAACGAAAGGGGGATGATCAATCAATGAATGGAGAACTAACTGTTTCCGCGGCTTCAAAGGATACATTGCCAACAGTGTTTGGATACATCGGCATTGGGCTGGCGTTTGGGATCGTTGGCAAAGCTTCTGGGTTAAGTCCACTGTTAGTAACGTTGATGTCAATTATTACATATGCCGGTTCCGCGCAATTTGTCATTGTCAGTATGCTTGTCACCCATAGTCCAATCCTGTCGATTATCTTCTCAGTCTTTCTGGTCAACTCCCGGATGATTTTGATGAGCACGACGCTGTCACCGTACTTCAAACACGAGAGTATGCTGAAAAATATTTTGGTGGGGAGCCTGCTGACAGATGAAAGCTTCGCCCTGGGGATGAATAAGTTAAACTATTCTGAAAATCATTTGAACTTCCCTTGGTTTAATACGGCCAACGTTATTTCCTATATGACTTGGATCATCTCATCTTTAGTCGGTGCCGTTCTGGGTAACTTTATCAGCAATCCCGAAAAATTTGGGCCGGATTTTGCCTTGGTGGCAATGTTTATCGGGCTACTGTATTTGCAACTGATTAGCGACAAGTCGATTCAGTTTAACCTACAGCTAATCGTGGTCGCGTTTGTTCTGGTAGCGATCTACTTTGGCCTGGTCTTTATTCCGAGCAGCTTGTTAATCTTGCTGGTCACGTTGGTAGCCTGCAGCTTTGGGGTGGTGATGAAACATGCCTTCTTTTAATTTTGTGCTGCTGACGATTGTTGGGACTGGCGTGGTGACCTGGTTATCGAGGATTATACCGTTTGTCGTTTTGAAAAAGTTCCAGTTATCCAAAGGCGTGATTGAATTTTTGAGTTTTGTTCCAATTGCGATTATGTCGGCGCTATGGTTTGAAAATATCTTTGTCCAGCACATTGGGCATTTGCCATCAATCGAATGGGGCAATTTTTTGGCATCGCTTCCGACCGTTGCATCTGCAATTATTTCTAAAAATTTGTTAGTGATTGTGATCGTTGGTGTCATTTCACTTGGGGTTATCAGGTTATTAATGGGATAGATCGTTTGTAAGAAAGCAAAAAAGTTGGCAAGCTGCCAACTTTTTTGTTATTTCAAATATTTTCGACTGAATGATGATTATTTAAAGAGATGGATCAATCATAATCTTAACTTGTGATTTGTCGGTTGATAATGCCTTGATTCCTTCTTCGAGGGCATCGTCTAAGCTGACTTTCTTGGTAACCACTTTCTTAAACAGGTCTTTGTGGTTGTCGATGATTCCTAAAACGTTAGGGAATGAATTGTTGTAGCACAGAGTTGTGATAACGTCCTTACCCTGCATAATCAAGTCGTCAGTCATGTTCATGGTTACTGGTTTTGCGTACAGCGCAACAACTTGAATAATTCCTGTTCGTTTGGTTACCTTGAGTGCGGAGTCAAAGGTTGCTTGAACACCGGCACATTCGAAGGTAATGTCAACGCCGTTTGGCAAGTCCTTCTTGATAATAGCTTCAACGTCGTCTTTGCTTGGATCCAAAGCGTTTTCAATACCTAATTCCTTGGCCTTATCCAAACGAACCTTGGAAACATCAACGATATAAACGTGGTTGGCACCAGCAATTTTAGCTAACACAGCTTCCAATAAGCCGATTGGGCCGGCGCCCATCACGGCAACGTTTTGACCTTCACGCAGGTGGCTCTTCTTGATGGCTTCGTAAACAACAGCAGTTGGTTCTGCCAAAGCACCTAATTCAAAGTCCATGTCTTCAGGCATCTTGTGGGCAAATACGCCTTGAACGTTGGCAAATTCAGCCATCCCACCGTCTTCTGAGAAGCCTAAGAAGTTACCGGCACCATCAGTTGAAACTGCTTTGTTACAGAAGTTGTAGTTTCCGGCCCGACAGTTTTCACATTTTCCACAGGCAAGTAATGGTTCAACAGCCACGTGATCGCCAACTTGTAAGTCATCGACATCTTTTCCAACTTTGACAATTTCACCTGAGAACTCATGGCCTAAGGTGATGGGAACGGTTTTGCCGGTTAGTGGATATGGAACGGTTGGCAGGCCCCAGCCTTCGAGGTAGGCATGAAGGTCACTTCCACAAATTCCACAATATTTAACTTTAATTTGAACTTGATCATCTTTAGGTTCTGGAATTGAAACGTCTTCAACCCGAATATCTTTTTCACCATAAATGCGAACTGCTTTCATAATGTAGCCTCCTAAAATGAAAAACTTCTTACCATCAACACCTTTAGTTTACACCCCTGAGAAACCGCTTACAATATTATATGTGATAAATTAATATTACATTCACAAACAATAAAAGAAGTGGTGAAAAAGATTGCCATGGTGGGCATGTAAAGGTTATCATTGTATGTGTAGTACCAATTATTTTGGCTAGAAATCCGTGAGTTGGAGGAGATCATGATCGAAGCAATTAAATGTTCAGATACGCGGGCAGTTCATGAAAGTTATGTCTTTCCTGCACAACTAAATAACAATCAAATTCAATTTGGCGGTGAGACATTACGTATTTTGGATGCGAATGCCGGCTTGGCTGGTGTAAAATTTTTGCCTGGGAATTTATCATTTGTGACGGCGGGGTACGACCACGTCCAGTTTTTGTCGCCGGCAAGGCCGAATGAAATTCTAACCTGTATTTCATACGTCACGGGTAGTCACAAACGGGCGGTGGAAGTGTTCACAAAATTTTTAACCACCGATACGCACACCAAGGAAGTCAAACTTGCATTCATGGCCTTTTGTACCTTGATTGTCACGAATGATCTCAACGACATTCATTTCCCGAAGTTGATTGCGGAAAACGATGAGGAGCGGTATTTGTTGGCGAGTTATGATGAGCGCTTGAAGCAGCGTGATGCGGAGTTGGCTAACAATAAAGTGATTCGTGGGCACCTGAACTTGAAGTAGATTTGAGACTAGATTCATGTTTATTACTTCACAGAATGGTAAGATTAATTTAGATAGAAGATTATGGAGGTGTTGGATATGTTTGAAACAATTTTAGTTCCGGTTGATGGTAGTCAAAACGCGATGAGAGCGGTCGAAGAAGCGGCTGATTTGGCAAAGACGTTTGGATCAACGTTGCAAATTGTCTCGGTGGCAAGTGATCAACGATACGTTCAGTATGGGGTCACTCTTGGCCAAGATGTCATGGAGTCTTTCCGTGAACGGGGCGAGGAAATTTTAGATGATGCAAGAGAGATTGCGGAGAAAAAGGGCGCCAAGGTCGAAACCCACTTCGTAGTTGGGGTTCCCAAGATTCAAATTGCAAAGGAACTACCAGAAAAGATGGGCGCATCGCTAATTGTGATTGGAAAATCGGGTGTAAACGGCATATCCAGGGCCATCTTAGGATCGACAACAGCATATGTCGTCAGACATTCGACGGTTAATGTGATGGTGGTGGATTATAAGAAGTAGAGTGCGACGAGCAACGGTTTGACACGGAGAACTAAGGGCGCTTTGATTTAAATCCTGATTTTGGATTTGAATCAAAGCGTCTTAGATCGTAGTGTCAGTTGCGTCGCCGAGTAGGCTAGACACTGCACTTCGTTTGTGGTCGTCGGAGCACGTTTTTTCTATGTAAAAGGGAAACAACTGGTAACAAGGGGTTTAACGCTGGGTTTGCGTTGAACCCCGTTGTTGGACTAAGCGGAGGAAACTGGCTTGGTTCGCACGTTTCGGCTAGGTAAAAAAACACGCGTGTCCTCAAAACCATTTTGAAAGAGAATAACAGGCCTAAATATATACAAGGAGTAAGTAACTCAAATCCCATAACCAGGTCTGAGCCACTTGCCCCTTGTTTGTCGTCTACTCCCTAGAGACTGAAGTACTTGTAAAAAAATCAACCGCTAAGCCCGTATCCAATCATCATATTCACAAATACTTCCTCGAAAAACTTTCACTTTCTTAACGTTTCCAAAAAATAGTCAAAATTTTCACGGTCAAATGGTACAATAACTCTAAAATTAGTTGAAAAGATGTGCATTATGGATACTAAATTAACGAGTAAAATGACCTGGATTCAAATCATCTTGGTGATCGCCTTTTGCTTTCTGGCGGCCTTTTTCTGTCAGCATAACGACGGATTATACCACCAACCGATTTTTCAAGTAAACCGCGTTGAAAACGGTAAGGCCGTGAAAATGACTGACGAATTTCATAACGTTGATTATTACCATTCGCAGAAACTGTATGGGCAAATCACCAATGGGACATACGCCGGTAAAAAGTTTTCGATCAATAATTCATATTCTGATTCCCATGCCATGGATCACGAGTATAAAAGGGGCCAGAAATTATTTATTACGCTTCACACTCAGCCCAAGCTGCACGCAACTGTAAAGGACATGAAGCGTGACGCACCAATTGCCTTTTTGTTTGCCATTGCGATTAGCTTGTTATTTGTAATTCTCAAGCTGCGGGGCGTTACCGTAATCTCAAGTATCGTGATTAATACAATTTTGTTTTGGATCGCGGTTAAAATTGATCACAATAATAACGGGTCGGCCGTGATTTTGATTTTCAGTATTCTGGCAGTGGTCTTTTGTTTTGTGACCTTACTGTTGGTCATGGGGTGGAGCAAGAAAATGTTAGTCACGCTATCGGCGGTTCTTTGCGCGACGGCCGCAACCATTTTGATTACGCTGCTGGTGTTCGCTGTGACCCATGAGCGGGGAGTCTATTATGAGTCGATGCAGTACGTGACGCAGCTGCCCAAGCCGTTATTTATCGCAGAGGTCCTGATTGGCGTTCTTGGGGCCGTTATGGATGAGGCTACGGACATCATCGCATCGTTAGCGACCTTGAAGCAGGAACGACCGCAGCTGTCGAAGATGGACATCTTTAAGTCAGGCCGTCAAATCGGAAAATCAATCATGGGGCCACTAATCAATGTCTTGTTCTTTATCTTTATGGCGGAAACGCTACCGATGACATAGTTATATTTGAAAAATGGCAACTCCTGGCACTACTCGTTTTCAATGAATATGTCTTTGGGGATGACCTCCAGCCTGATCAGTGGGATTGGGATTGTGTTGACGGTGATATTGTCCAGTCTGTTTGCCGGACTTTGGATCAAAGGAGATGAACGCTGATGGGCTCAATTACCGCATTAGGGATCGTTTTGCTCATTTTGATGATCATTGTCGGTGGTAAACAAGGTGTTACCTCGTTTCTCAGTATGGTCGTCAACTTTGGCATTTTATTTTTCACGATTGTTTTGATCGCGTTTCATTTACCACCGATTATCGTGACGATTGTCTCCAGCGTGATTCTTCTTTCGATCACGATCTTTTGGAGCAGTGCCAGTGATAACGCATCGACGACCGCCTTTCAAGCGTCCGTTATTATTCTGATTTTAATTGTGGTGATTATTATCCCAGTCGAATATTGGGCCCAGGTGGGGGGCTTTGGCTTGGAAGACAGCGAAGAGCTCGAGGGCCTGTCCACTTACGTCGGCATCAACTTCACTAAAGTAGCGATTGCGACCGCGATCTTAAGTTCACTTGGAGCGGTTGCGGAAGCGGCGATTGCCATTTCCTCTGGGCTTGATGAAATTGTTACTCAGCACAAAGAAATCACCAGTTCCCAGTTGTTCTTAGACGGAACGATTATTGGTAAACAAATCATCGGAACGGCGGTTAACACGTTATTTTTCGGCTTCTTTGGGAGCTCAATGGCATTATTCATTTGGTTTTACGGGTTAAATTACTCCTTCGGTGAAATTTTAAATGACAAGGTGTTTGCCGCGGAGTTGATCGCCATTGTGATTTCGCTAATTGGCGTGGTCACCACGATTCCAATTACCACTTGGATTATGAGCTTTAAGCTGAAACGACTTCATAAAACCCAGTTAAAGGAATGACAACAGGACTTTGCTACCAGGGGGAAACAATAACTATTTTGGGGTAGTATTTCTTCTTGACTGTTACGTCGAGAGACAGTTTATATTAATGATTGTTTAAAGTGTTAAGATATTAATACTTAACACGCGTAATATAAATGAGGTGAATACTGTGATTGAATTTTCTCACGTGACAAAAACATTTGACGGCCAGGATGCACTAAAAGACCTTAACCTCACCATTCATGATGGTGAGCTTTTTGTGTTGGTTGGTCCCTCTGGGAGCGGTAAAACGACATTGCTTAAGACAGTCAACCGCTTGGTGGTACCAACCAGCGGATCAGTTAAGATTGACGGTCAAGACGTTGCCGACAGCCATTTACAAAAGCTACGGAGACACATTGGTTACGTGCTTCAGACCGGAGCCTTGTTCCCGAACATGACGATCGAGCAAAACGCCTCGATTCAACTTGATAATTTGGGTTGGGATCCAGCGAAAAAGCATCAACGAATTGTTGAGTTGATGACCAAGGTGAATTTGGACCCCGACCAATTTCTGTCACGGATGCCAAATGAGCTTTCGGGTGGGGAAGCTCAGCGAGTCGGGATTGTTCGGGCATTAGCCGGACGTCCCAAATTGGTGTTGATGGACGAGCCATTTAGTGCGCTTGACCCGGTTTCTCGAAGACAGCTCCAGAAAATTATTCTGAATTTACACAAACAAATTGATACCACCATCGTGTTCGTCACTCATGATATGCACGAAGCGTTCCTGTTGGCAGACCGATTGGCGGTCATTCACAACGGCGTCTTGCTTCAGGTGGGTGAACCGGATTACATGATGGCCAACCCAGCGGACGCGTTTGTCAAACGCTTCTTTGACGTAGATGTTTCGGGTCACCGACTATTAAAACAGGTGGTTGATTCAGGTCTGGGACGACCGAAAGCCGATGGGGATGCGGTTATCAAACTTCAAAACAGCCAAACCGTCTACGAGTGGGCAGGGTTGCTGGAACGAATCCCTGGCCAGTTGGTGGAAGTTGACGGGCAGGTGCTGTCTCAAGGCGATCTGATCTCCTTTGTTGCTGATTTAGGAAAGGGGGTCGACTGATGATTGATTCTGTCATCAATTACACCAGTAAAAATGCCGGGGCGATTGGTCAAGCACTCTGGCAACACGTAGAAATTTCCTTAATTGCAATTTTAATCACCATTGTCATTGCGATTCCGTTGGCTGTTGCCCTCGTTAATCGCCCAAAAATCGGTGAGTTGGTTTCTCAGGTTGCCGGTGTTATTCAAACGATTCCCAGCTTGGCGGTATTGGGAATTTTGATCCCATTTGTGGGTATCGGAACGGTCCCCGCAATTATTGCATTGGTGTTGTATGCCATTATGCCGATTTTTCAAAATACCTATGCCGGGTTAACCAATATTGATCCAGTATTGTTGGAAGCTGCCGATGCGCTTGGGGTAACCAGACGCTTTAAGCTCTTTCGAATTGCGTTGCCACTGGCGATGCCGATGATTTTGTCGGGAATCCGAATCGCGACGGTTTTGGTCATTGGGACTGCGACATTAGCTGCCTTGATTGGAGGCGGTGGCCTGGGAACCTATATTTTATTGGGAATTCAAACCAATAATAATGACGCCTTAATCATTGGTGCCGTATTATCAGCGATTTTAGCGTTGCTGGCAAGTTGGCTGATTAAAATCCTTTCCAAGGTTTCTTTCAAAAAACTGATCATTGGCACTTTATCACTGCTGGTTATCGGTGGTGGGGCAATCGCCTGGTCAATTCTGGCGCAACCCAGTCAAACTATCACGGTTGCCGGGAAAATGGGCGGTGAGCCTGAAATTTTGATTAATATGTATAAGGACCTGATAGAGCAGGACAACCCACGAACCAAAGTGCAGCTGAAGCCAAACTTTGGCGGCACCAGCTTTTTGTTCAAGGCCCTCAAAAACGGTCAGATTGATGTTTATCCAGAGTTCACGGGAACTGTTTTACAATCACTCGTTAAAACACCCAAAGAGATCAATTCGAACCCCCACAAGGCTTATTTGGATGCTAAACAAGAGTTGGGTAATGAATTTCAAATGACTTATTTGAAACCGATGGCCTACCAAAATGGCTACGCGATTACGGTCCGGCGATCGACCGCTCAAAAGTATCATCTCAAAACCATCGCTGACTTGCAGCGGGTGGGCAATCAGCTTCGGGGTGCTTTTGATCCTGATTTCTACCAGCAATCTGATGGCTATCCAGGATTACAGAAAGCCTATCATATTCAGCTCAAATCAGTTCGAACGATGGAGCCGTCGCTGCGGTACATCGCGCTGGCGGATGGCCGGGTGGACGTGACTGACGCCTACACGACTGATCCACAAATTCGTGAATATCACTTGGTTGTTTTGAAGGATTCGAGAAGCTTCTTTCCACCATACCAAGGCGCTCCGTTGATGACCAAAAAGTTTGCGACCACCCACCCGAAAGTGGTCCGCTCGCTTGGTCGACTGTCCAACAGGATCACAACAACGGATATGCAGGAAATGAACTATCAAGTAACGGTTAAGCACCGCAACGCTGCTGATGTTGCCAAGGATTATTTGGAGGAACATGGGTTGTTGAATAAATAATAAAAAAGAGAGTGTGAGTCAAACCGTTTAGCTTCGGAGCATTAATGTGATCATCAGTTTTGACGCTGGGGTTACGTCGAAACTGATGATCGGATTAAGCGGACGAAGCTGGTTTGAGGAACACGTTTAGAGTGCGCAACGAACCGTTCAGCTACTAGACGCTGCACTCCGTTTGCGGTCGTCGGAGCATTAATGTAATCATCAGTTTCGGCGCGATCTTGCGGCGAAGCTGATGATCGGATTAAGCGGATGAAGCTGGTTTGAGGAACACGTTTAAAAATTGAAACAAAGGCGTTTTGATCCCAAAATTCAGCTAGATGATATAAAATCAAAAACAAGGGGCTGTGACAAAACTAACGTTTTGCCAACAGCCCCTTTACGTTTTCAATTTTATATAGCCGGAACGTGTGCCAAAAGGCCGCTTCCTAGGCATAACTACGAATAACTTTCCGAGCTTTCAGCTCAAAAAGTCATTCTAGGTT
>NZ_JAXGWW010000011.1:0-19341 GCF_040773105.1 Lentilactobacillus sp. | reverse complement strand
ATAGAGGTATCGAAAGTGATACTTGGCTGAAATGTTCGCCACAGGCCGGCTTTTAATATCACCTAGCCGAAACGCGTTCCGACGACCCTGGGTCTTACACGTAAATAGAAAAGGTGCATCAATGGACCCTACAACTTTTGAGGACAGCGACTGCAGCCCTGACCCCTCCTCCATACATTTTTAATACGACCAAGCCGAAACGTGCTCTTCAAGCCAGCTTTCTCCGCTTAACAAAATAACAGGAAGCAATGTGCAAAAAACGCACATCACTCCCTGTTATTCCGTTAATGCTCAAAAGCTAAACGGCTTGAAGAGCACTCTTATTTCTTCATATCCATCGCATGGCCACCGAATCCGTGACGCAATGCTGATACGACTTTACCTGTAAATGTATCTTGTTCCATTGAACGTGTACGTGCATACAATGCATCAGTGATAACTGGAACTGGGATGCCTTGGTTGAGGGCTTCTTGAACAGTCCACTTACCCTCACCTGATGAGAACATCTTGCCTGAGATTTGGTCCAAGTTGGCGTCGTTGGCAAATGCTTCCTGTGCCAATTCCATGAGCCAGCCACGGATAACTGATCCGTTTACCCAAACTTTGGCAACTGCTTCGTTGTCGTAGTCGTATGGGCTGTGGTCCAAAACATCGTAACCTTCACCGATAGCTTCCATCATACCGTATTCGATACCGTTATGAACCATCTTCAAGTAGTGACCTGAACCTGGCTTACCAGTGTATAGGTAACCGTCTTTTTGTGAAATGCCTTCAAATAATGGTTTGATATGGTCGAATGCTTCTGCACTAGTACCACCGATCATGAAGTTACCACCGTTCAAAGCACCGTTCTTACCACCTGAAGTACCACAGTCAAAGAAGTTAATGTCTTTTTCTTCAGCGATCTTACCATGACGAATGGAGTCTTGATAGAATGAGTTACCACCATCAATCAAGTAGTCACCCTTTGAAAGAAGGCCAACCAGTTCAGTAACAGTTGAGTCAGTTGGCTTTCCTGCAGGAACCATGATCCAAACAGTGCGTGGTGCGCTTAATTTGCTTACCAGGTCAGCGTTGCTTGATGCTGGAGTAGCACCTGCTTCTTGAGCCAACTTGATGTTGTCTTCGTTCAAATCAAATGCAACAACTTCGTTTCCGTTACGGATCATGTTCTTAACAAGGTTAAGACCCATTTTTCCAAGACCAATCATACCAATTTGCATAAGTATTCGTACCTCTTTCGTCTTATATATTAGTTAGTTACTTACCTACGACAATATTATATATTTTGAAAAGAATTTTCGCAAGCTTTATTGAACATTATTTTCAAAAAAGTTGAAGCGATCTGAAAAAGCTGTGTAAATTCTCAATAAATACCGTTATGACAACGTTTTCATTAGGAGCCCACTTTATTCCATCTTAAATCAAGAAATCCGATTATTGAAAATATTTTACACTTTTGACCAGTGTCGGCGTAAAACTGCCGTCCCACTTAAACATAAAAGCCCAATCAAACTCAGAGTTGCGCCGAATAAAAGTCCCTTAACGTGATAGTTAAACGCCACTCGGTGGAATCCCGGCGTTAATTGAACACCTGTCAGTCCATCGGCAACCTTCTTCAATGGTTGTGGCTTGCCGTCAACGCTCACGTGCCAGCCCTTATCAAACGGAATGGTGATCACTAATGTCTGAGCTTGTCTCCCAACATTCACCGTTCCTTCAAAATGGCTGCCATGTTCATTTAATTTGTTTTGATGTTTCAACTTGAACTTATGCTGCTTCGAATAACTGATCACCTTATCAAACTCAGCCGTATCAACGCCGGAAAGATCGTTACTCAGACTTGGCAGTTCACTGGCCGAATGAATTGTGAGCGTCGACGTCTGTCCCTTTTGCAGCTCTCCCATTGGTACCATTTCGGTGCCGAGGCTGCTATAAAGTGTCGACAATCGCTGCCCATTGACGTAAAAACGCACATCATACAATCTAACACCAGGAATATATAGGTAGTGCGGTCCGGTGGTATTAGCCCGAAATTGAATCCGGTATTCAAAGAAATCCCGGTGGACTTGTCTTGATTCCGTCATGATCGTCGGCTTGACCAAATACTGGTTATGGTCTCCAGAAACCGCCTTAGTGAACTGATTCAAATTCGTAAATGCCTGATCGTGCTTTAAGTTTAAGTTTTGAATTCGATTATTAGCCATAAATCCGAGACCAGCCGCGTCCTTTCTGACAGTCAGCTGATTATTTCCATGATCGCCAATAAAGTACGAATATTTTAAGCCAAAGAAATAATTGGTGATGGCAGTTCCACCAAGCATGTCAATGCGCCGAATGTTCCGAGTAGAAAATCCAAGATTGCCTAAAACATGGTGAGTATTGGCATTCAAAGTCGAACTATACGAACTAATGCCGTGATTTCTAAATAAAAACGAATCGTTATAACCGTTGTATGGAACCTTGAAGAGATGTCTGAATGGTTCATTAATCACCGTGAACCGATAAAAACCATTATCATCACGATAACGCTTTTCAACCGCGCCAATCAGCTTGGTAGACTTTGTGTAGGTCCTTTCGAAATCTTGTTGGTTTCCAAGCGGTGCCCCATCCGTTGCAATCAGGAAGTTCAAACCCAGTTCGAACATCAAAATAATCCCCAAGAAGATTTTGCTCATGCGGTGATGCCGACCGACACCAATCATCGCAATCACCGTCACGATGATAAAGGCAATCGCAAATCCCAAAACAATCGGGTGAACCGACAGTTGAGCAATATCGAAGGTATAGGCCGTCATCTTACGCTGCTCGATCTGGGCAAATAGATAACCAATCGCGATTGCAATCCCCAGGCCCAGTCCAGAGCGGACTAACAGCTTTGTTTCCGAGAACATCCCCTGCATATAGCCTTCATAGACCACCATGATAATTGCGAAGCTGAATAAAAAGACCATCCTAAACGGAAAGCCAGCTGGCTGTTGAAACATATGCCAGATGGTGTTCAGCGGCAAAAACCACATGCCAACAAAAATGCCGCCAATTAAGATGCCCGCCGACTGCTTATCGCGTTTACTAATCCGTTGAGAAAAGAAGTAGACGATCGTTCCAATGATAAACAGCGTCCCAGTAAAGAAGCTCGGATTGTGGGCTAAACGTCCCGCAAAATCGTTGCCGCCAACTCCCAGATTGACTGGGAAGCTGAAGCCAAAGGTTCCCCTAAACAGAAAATTTGATATCAAGAGGTCTTTTTTCCCTGTCGCCAACATCCCTAATGCGGTCGGAATCAATACAACGGCCGAAACCATCGCTGATAACAACGAATACCACAGAAACCAACCGAGCGGTTTCCGGTTGACATCAATACTTTGAGAAAATGTTAGCTTGATTGGTTGATCTTTTTTAATCAGGTAAGCCACGTACAACACGTTGAAAATACAAATAATGTAACCCATATAAAAATTGGTCATGATAATCACGATGAGGCTAAAGACGTACAAACCGCCTTTACCCTCATAAAACAATTTTTCAAGCCCATAAATCATAATTGGCAGCCAAATCAAGGCGTCCAGCCACATCAGGTCATAGAAATACATTGCCACAAAGCCACACAGACCGTATGCCAAACCGCCATAAATCGCCATCAGATCATACTGGCGGTATTTTTGCCCCAAAAACGCACTCATGGAAACGGCACACATAATGAGCTTCAGCCAAATGATGAGATCAATCGCAATCGGCAACTTGGCAGTACTGAAGAACAAAATAATAACGTTTAGTGGGCTAAGCAAATAATAGGCATAGATTGGCACCAAGCTATCCCCAATTGACATTAGGAAGGAATAACCTGAAAAGCTGAAGTGTGCCAACTGGCGTTTGAGCTCGGCCAAAAACTGGAGGTATTGCGTGGACAGGTCACTAACTAATAGGTTGTGAGCCCCAAATGGTGCAATCCCCATAATGGCAAATAAGGCACTGACTAACAAAATCGGCATCAGTACCGCTAATATGTAAAATTTCAGACGTGTTTGCCCGTTACGCTGTGACAACATTTTTTCCACCCCAAATTGGATTTTCGGTTTCCAAGCTTCATCATTCCATGCTTGTAACACTCCTAATTATAGCTTTTCGCATGGTATATACGATAAATTACTCTTTTTCCTTTACTAACAATTAAAAACTTTGATGAATTGTTACATTTGACCCCCTTAACTTGTAACAAAAGTCCCAGTTTGAGTCAATTTGTCCTGATATTACCAATGATTTAAAAATATATTCGATAAATTAATATATTTGTTCACTTTTTTAAAGAGGCCTAACCCCCGCCACCTTGCACATCCGCGGGATACGTAAAATGTGAAATATGTTTCTTAACATTTATGAAACAATCCTGATACTGGTTAGTAGTATTCATTTCATATAATTGTTCTTGTAAGTTTTTAGAGGAGGACTATTGATGACATTTAAATTCAAAAAAATAGCCGGCCTATTAATGGGTGCCATGGCAGCATTCACCATCAGCGTGAATGCATCAGCTGCCAAGACAAAAATTGCTGATGTTTCTCAATATCAAGGAAGCATCAATTGGAGCAAGGCCTCCAAGCAATTAAAATTTGCGATCATCCGGGTCCAACATGGTGATACCGGCGATGCAGATTTCAGAATCGATACACAAAAAGATATTAACGCCAATGGCGCATATAAATATAACGTTCCTTTCGGTCAATACGGTTACGCGGAGTTCAGTAGCGTGGCTGATGCCAAAAAAGAAGCCCGCGACTTTTATAAGCGTTCAAGTTCCAAAGCCCGCTTTTACGTTTTGGACAATGAACATCGTAAGGGAAAGGGTTCGGAACAATCTTACGTCAACGCGTGGTTATCTCAGATGAGAAAGTTAACCAAGAAGCCATTGGTTTACTACTCATATCAAAACTACGTGAACGTTCATAAAATCAATTATTCCAAGTTTGACGGTTCGTGGATCGCAAATTACTCCGCTCAGCCAAACGTCACAACCGACCTGTGGCAATACACATCAAAGGGTCGTTTGAGCGGAATCAGCGGCAACGTTGACTTAAGTAAGGTTGTTGACAGCTCAACCGTCAACTCTTGGCTTAAGTCAACCTCAGCCGATGTTGCCAAGTCGACATACTTCACATCACTGCCAAGTGATAAGCAAGTCACAACGTCAAAGAATATTTACGAATATCAAGATGTCAATTTCAAGAGTCGGGTTTCAAAGATTACTGCTGGCAAGTCGCTTTCAGTTAAATCAATCACTCGTTCAAATGGTGGAGCTTACCGGTTCCAACTAGCCAACGGAAATTACATCACAGCTAATAAAGCATACGTAACTGACTAATTTAACGAAACTAACGAATAGTAAAGGGGAATTTTATCTTGTCACACAGTATTATCAAATCAGCCTTAAAACCACTCATATTAATCGCAACTTTGTTCGCTTTTGCCGTAACGACTTATACAGCAGCTACCAGCGCTGATGCAAGTAGTTCCGACCAATCATATTCAAAAGTTTACAAGGAAGCTAAGAAACACCTTGGCGCTCGTTATGTATATGGTGCAATTGGCCCTACCAACTTTGACTGCTCAGGATTCACTAAATTTGTTTACAAAAAGTCAATCAAGAAGTCAATTCCTAGAACTGCCCAAGCCCAATACAACGGAACCAAGAAAGTTTCTAAGAGTAACATCAAAAAAGGTGATTTGGTATACTTTGGTGGCAGTAAGCACAGCATTTCCCACGTTGGGATGTACATCGGCAATGGCCGCATGATCGATTCACAAAATCGAGGCGTCGTTACTGAAAATGTTTACTCACCATGGTGGCACGTAGTCGGATTCTCCCGTCCAGCTACTTTGAGTTATGACGATTAATTTTAACGGATCATATAAAATACCAGCAGCAGGCAAATTTGCATGTTGCTGGTATTTTTTTGTGGCCATGTCAATGTCCGTTTGAAATGATTAACTACTCAATTCGCATTAAAATTTGAATTGATCAACAACTTCAAAGGTCACATTTTCATTTGCCTTGAGCAGCTTGGCAACTGGGCAGGTATCCAGTGCTTCATCAACTATCTTTTGTGCTTGCTCATCGTCTAATTCATGGAAGAGAATTTGGCAACGAACAACAAACTTGTAGCCCTTCGTGTCTTTAAGTCCGTCAACTGCGGTATGAATGATTGTGTCGGGCTTGATATGATACTTACGTTCAACCATGCCAATCGTTGCGTTAAAACATGTACTGAGCGCAAAACCGATAAATTGTTCCGGATTGGTCCCAGGACTGTCAATTAATGAACTGCTTACACCGAGGGCTAATCCTTCATTCCCACGAACGAAACTTTCACCAACCAATCCATGCTCGTTAACAACTTCAGTATGATAAAGTGATCCGTCAACAGCCATATATTATTCCTCCTAATTCGCAAATCCGTTACTTCATCCAACACCCTTATGATATGTGATTTAAAAACACAAGTCCATCAAACAGCTCTTCTAATTGTTAGCGCTTACTATGTCGATTTATTCCCCGTTGCGCACCAAATTTTGGTACACTGGACTTTGGCGCAAAAATTCGAATGAAAGAAGGTCAACTAATGCCCAGAAAAGAAATGAGTCTCAAATGGCTGATCATCGGTGCGATGTTCAGTAGTGTCGGCATGAGCTTTGTCTGGCCGCTAACAAGTGTTTACCTACATGATCGACTCGGCGTTTCGCTCACTTGGATTGGGATCGTCCTGCTGTTTAACTCGCTGGCCAGTGTCTTGGGGAGCTATCTTGGCGGTTACTTATACGACCGCAAGAACCCCTATCACTTGCTGATCGGCGGTGTGTCGGGAACGACCCTCACCTTGATTGCCCTCACACTGTTTCATGGCTGGCCGACGTTTGGAATTATTTTATTCTTCAACGGAATTGCCAGTGGTTGGAACGTTGCGGTGGTTAACTCGATTGGAACCAGTATCAAATCAGAGGACAGCCGCTATATTTTTAACATGCTGTACTTCGCGCAAAACTTGGGGATTGTCATTGGAACGTCACTCGTTGGTTTCATTTACAGCATCAGTGTTACCTTGATGTTCGTGGTGGCCACGACGTTATTTCTGATTTTCCTGATCATTGTCCTGCTGGAATTCAAACCCGCAGCAAATAAGTCCGATAAAAAAGTGTCTGACACAGAAAAAACGACTTGGAGTTCAAAGTCTCTTCCCAAAGCAAATGCCATTATGTTATTTACCTTTTTCCTATCACTGTTTATTATTTGGATCATGTACCAGCAATGGGTTTCCAACCTATCCGTTTATATGACGGGCATTGGCATTCCGCTCCGTAATTACAGCTTCTTATGGACCATCAACGGCGGTGTAATTGTTGTCAGCCAAATTATCATCAACTGGATTTCCCGATACCACGAAAATATGATTCTGGAAGTCTTCTTCGGTATCTTTTTGATGGCCAGTTCGTTTGTGGTCCTGATCTTCGCCAAGACTTATCCATTCTTCGTCTTGGCAATGGTGACGTTGACAATTGGTGAGGCGACTGCTTTGCCGACGATTCCGGCGTTGGTCAATACGTTAACGCCCGTTGAAGCCAAGGGGCGCTATCAAGGCCTCATTCAGTCGTGGGCGTCTGCCGGACGTGCCCTCGGGCCTTTATTCGGCGGCTTGGTGATTGAAATGTCCTCCTACACGGCACTGTTTATCATTGCTACCAGCGCAGTCATGTTAGTGCTGATTGGCGTAATCGTGTTATGGAATATCTTGCATGGTAAATTGGTGATGTATCGTTAGCGTTTCATTATTTGGATAGTAAAAGGCCTCCGCGAAAAGTGCGGAGGCCTTTGTTGTGTTGTTTTAAGTTTTAGATCTGCTACCTAGAAAAACGTGCTCCGACGACCGCAAACGACGTGCAGCGTCTAGCCTACTGGCGACGACCCTGACCCCTAATGTGTAAGGCCAAAGTTGCAACAATGAACAAGACCCGTTCATGTCTTTCTATTACCTAGCGAAAACGTGCTCTGACGACCCTGACCCCTAATGTATAAGGCTGAAGTTACAACAATGAACAAAGCCCGTTCATTATTGCAACTTCAGCCTTATACACCGGGGTCACCCGGGTCTCGTCGCACTCTCTCCTACTTTCCCAACTGGCTATGCCTCAGTCCATACCCAAAGTACAGGACCAATCCAAATGCGAACCAGATTCCTGATGCAATCCAGGTTTCCGCTTGTAGTTGCGACAGCATCAGCATACACAACAGTCCGGAAATAATCGGCAATACCGGGTACCACGGTACCTGGTAGCCATGATGGTTTTGGATTTCCTTGTTTCTTCTTAACGGAATAATGCCAAATGACACAAACAAGAAAGCAATCAAAGTACCAATGTTAACCAAGTTGGTTAATTGATCCAGCGGCACAAATCCGCCCATGAACGCAATGACAACCGTGATGGTGATCATACTATTTTTGGGGCTCCCCTTTTTATCAAGGGTTCCCAAGAATTTTGGTAACAGCCCATCCCGGCCAATTGAATAAATCAGTCGTGATGAACTGTAAATCATGGTCACCATCATCGTGAACATCCCTGCCAAAGCACCCAGCGAAATAATTCCGGCAACCCAGTTCAAGTGCACAAATTGAAGGGCAAAGGCAACTGGATCAGAGACATTTAACTTGGTGTAAGACACCATCCCCGTCAAAACAATCGATACCCCAACGTAAAGAATCGTCGCAACGATTAGGGTACCAATAATTCCAATCGGCATGTTTTTCTTAGGGTTCTTAACTTCAGCAGCCGAACTTGAAACGGCATCAAACCCGAGGTAGGCAAAGAAGACGGCTGCGGCACCGCCAAGGACGCCACCGTGAGCACTATGCCAACCATAAGGCAAAAATGGATGCCAATTTGAAGGCTTAATATAAAACATTCCAACTACAATGAATAATAAAATAATACCAATTTTGACAACCACAATGATGTTATTCAAACGGACCGAAGAACGCATCCCCTGATTCAACATCCAAGAAATCAGAACCACGATAATAATTGCGATCAGGTTCCCATACGTCCCCTGGCTGGGCATAAACGGCCCGGAAATCGCCTTGGGAAAGCCAATGTGGAATCCTGCCAGGAATGATTGGAAGTAGGCCCCCCAGGCGCTGGAAACCGCCGCAACGGCTAACACGTACTCCAGGATCAACGCCCAACCAAGCACCCAGCCGACAATTTCGCCAAAAACCAGGTTTCCGTACGAATAAGCACTCCCCGCAACTGGTAAAGCCGACGCGAATTCGGCGTAACACATCGCCGACGTCGAACAAACAATCGCTGCGACAATAAATGAAATAATGATACCAGGACCCGCCTTGGTTGCGGCAACCGTCCCCGGGAGAATAAAAATACCGGTTCCGATCACGGCACCAATTCCAAGGGCAATGAGGTCGAACGCCGACATGGTCTTAATGAATTTCTTGTCAGTCTCAAGGTAGCGATCTAATTGCTCCCGTCGAAAAATTCGTGCTACTAATGACATACACGTGCCTCCAAGTGTTTAGATTAATTATTGATTAAAATACTTATTCTATTTTAACTTTGCGTCGTGCATAAAGTCAATTTCAAAAAGTTGATGTAACCGGTTTATCGAAAAATAACCGGATTTTTAATCAAAGTCACCATATCACCATTCGCCCAGAAAATATTGTATGCTTATATGTAAAGGCATTTAAGGGGGGACGAATTTGAAAAAGAACCGTCTGGAAGCATTTACCGACGCCATCGTGCCAATCATTATGACCGTGTTGGTACTGGAATTAAGCGGGCCCAAAACTTACAGTTGGCAAGGTCTGTGGGATATGCGCGAGGAATTAATGTCGTATGCCATTTCGTTTTTCTTGTTAGCTGTCGTCTGGGGCAACCATCATCACATGTTTTTACTGGTTAAAACCATCGACGGCTTCGTCATTTGGTCAAACACGTTACTGCTATTTTTCCTTTCATTCGTGCCATTTGCGACCGCCATCGTTGACGCCGACCACCAAAGTTTATTTGGCTCACAGCTCTACACGCTGTTATTTATTGCGATCAACCTTTCCTGGAATTTGTTACGCATCAGCCTGGTGCGGGCAAACAAGTCCGTTGCCGTGTTGGTCCGAACGCTTAAACGAGACCCGAAAAGTATCTACACGCTTTTCGCTTTCATTGCCGTTTTCTTAGTTTCATTTTACTGGCATCAATTTGGGATGATTGGCACATTTATCGTGATGTTGTTGTGGGTCATGCCTTATCGAAAGATTGAGGAAGCTGCTAAACGACTTTAAACAATAATCAAAAAGAGCACCTGGCCAACGATGGTCAGGTGCTCTAATTGTTTGGAGTCGCTTATGCGTTTTGCTTTGTCAAATCTTTGAGTTCAATGTTACTATCCAAGACACCACTTTCGCCACTCAGGACAATTTGGTTGTTGGTATAATCCAGCTTCATGTCTTGGTCGAGGTAAATATTGGTGTACCCCTTAAAATACCAGTTGCCAACGTTAGCTGCCAACTTGGTATCATAATCGGGTACTTCGGCATCCTTATCCACGGCAATCACATCGAAGCTGACATCCAGTGAGCAAACCCCAACTTTTGAGAAAGGGCCAACACCATCATCGAAGCTGAGAAGAAGCTTGCTGTCGGCGGGAAATACCTTGTTGAGTTGTTGTAATGCATCATTTGTAATTGTTAATTTCATATCCTCACCTCTTCTTATTATCCTAAACCTTTCAGAAGAGATGTCAATTAAGTTGTGCACAATTTATCGGTTAGTTTTCTTCGTGTTAAAATACCGTTATAATGACTTCGAGGTGATTTAATGACAAAACAAATGAATGCCATCGTCATCAATGAATATGGCGGTCGAGATCAATTGACTCAAACCCAAATGCCCATTCCTGAAATTAGCGATCATCAACTACTGGTCAAAGTCGTCAGCATCGGCGTCAATCCGATCGATTGGAAAGTTCGCGAAGGCCTGCGTAAAAAGCGCTATAACTTTGAATTCCCAATCATCTTAGGTCAGGAAATGGCCGGTGTGGTTGCCGAGGTGGGTAAAGATGTCACTGGCTTTAAGGTTGGCGACGCGGTCCTGGGTTACGGGACGCCTAATAATCGTGGGACCTATGCCGAATACTACGCCGTTGATGCCAGCCAAGTCGCCCACAAGCCGATTACGGTCTCGTTTCAAGAAGCAGCTGGGGTCAGTCTTGCCGGTACCACCGCTTGGCAGGCGATTTTTGATGCCGGCCATTTAAAAGTTGGCCAAACTGTCCTGGTATTAGCTGGGTCTGGGGGCGTGGGATCAATGGCCATCCAACTGGCCAAGAATATTGGCGCCCACGTCATTACGACCACCAGCGCGCCAAATGAGCACTTCGTTAAAAGCATCGGCGCTGATAAGGTCATCGACTACACAACTCAAGATTTCAGCAAAGTGTCGCCAGAAGTTGATCTGGTATTCGATACCCTGGGCGGCCAAAATCAAATTGATGCATTTAAAGTTGTTAAACCAGGTGGTGCCGTCATCTCAGTTGTTGAAACCACCGATCAAGCCGCTGAATTAGCCGAAAACCATCAGGTAACCTTTGATAAAATCAACGCACATCCTGAACAAGACGTGATCACGACACTGAGTAACCAACTGGGATCCGGTAAGTTAAAGGTTAAAATTGCCACCCAATTGAAATTCAACGTGGAAAACGTCCGCGAAATGCATAAGTTGAGCGAAACCGGCCACATTGTTGGGAAGTTAATTTTAAATATTTAACGAGACAGTCTGTTTTCAACATAATAATTAAGACATACAAATGGCCCGTCCCTAGTTTAACTGGTGGCGGGCCATTTGACTACCTATGATTGCTTAGGTGGTCGTTGATAGTCATGGTAGGCTTGTTCAACTTTTGCGGCAATCGTTTCATCAGTGAGCGACAGCCCCAAAGTTTTCAGGTGCTGGTTGATAAACTGGATGGCTTCAGCCTTGCGTTGCTGGGGCTCTAATTCCGTCATTTTTGCCAGCTCAGGAATGATCGCCCCGGCCAGTTCGTTAGCCATCTTTAACGATTACAGATGGAACAGGCCAACAATGTCGTGCAACTCCCCTCCAAAATCTTGCAGATTGATGGCGTGGTTTCTGCCGGAACCGGTGAAGAACTGGTCGATGAACGTGATGAAATGGACTACCAAGGCAAATTACCCCGATTTGATTATGCGGTCAAAATTAATGGGGATTCAATGGAGCCTCAATTTCATGATCAACAGGTGGTCCTCGCTCAAGCGGCCACCGATGCCGACAATGGCCAAATTGTGATTGCCTACGTTGATGGCCGGAGTTACATTAAGCAGCTAGAAAAAACTGATCAGCACTGCCGGTTAGTGAGTTTAAACGCCAAGTATGCCCCAATTGATGTCAGTGGGAATGAAGACTTCGCGATTAAAGGCGTGGTCATTGGCACCTTAAATAATTAAAAATACTCAGGATTAAAAAGGCGTCTCGTCATTCATTTGACGAGGCGCCTTTTTTTATTGGCGGTAAAGTGGCGGTGTTTTGGCGGTAAGTTGTCCGGAGGTGGTCGGCTTTAAAAGGCCAAATGACGATATGCTATAAGCGTCAAATCGATTTGATACCTCAATCGCTAATTTAATGCCGGAATTAAATTGGCCAACAAAAATAAATTTAAGAAAGAAGATTTTTATAATGACTGATGTAACACAAAGATATCACGTAACTTTACCAAGTAGCAAAGTGATTCAAAAATTCTATTTGGATTTTCCAAACAAAATGGCTTACTTTTTGCAAATGGCTGCTGGAAGTGCCACAGATATGACCTTAACCTATGGAGGGTTTGATCCAAGTAATTCAGAGATTAATCTTTCAAACAACCCGACTCAAATGCATTTAACTAACTTTGGTCACGGCCAAACTTTTGAATTGTTTAACTGGAACAATCAATTATATGCTTGGGTTATGACTTATGCTGGTAGCAATGTAAATAAAGATGGAGATCATTGGGCAACCCGAGTTGCTCGTTTACCAATTGATGGTAATTCGAAAACGCCTGCTGATGTTAACTCCATTACTTTCTTGAACTATATGGGTACCGGTGCTGGTAATAAGAATATGACCTTATATCGGGCAGATGCAGCATTGTCTTCTGACAAGTCTCGTTTAGCGGTTTGGACTCAGCAATCTAAAACAGGAACCAAAAAACGAGTTACGGCGTTTAAGACGGATGTGTTAAATCAAGTCATGGATACCGAAGGAAATATTAAATGTACTGATTCTCGCATGAAGAAAGGTGGATCAGCCTACGTATCCACTCGCGATATAAGTAGTTACAATTATCCTCAAGGTTCTTGGCAAGGTATGGAGCTATCTAATAAAACTAGTGCTGGCTATAACTGGGTTTATCTAACTAGTGGCCAAGCAAAGAATCCATCAGTAATCGTTCGAGCCCCTTGGAACTTTGCAAGTCCTGCACCACAAAATATTACTGCAAAGATTACCGACTTTGGTTCACATGATCATGAAACTGAAGCTCCTCAATTGTATGGAAATGATGTTTACTTTGGCGTTGAGGAAAAGAAACCTGCTAGTGGAAAACTTAACGAGCATTATATCTACAGTATCTCTAAGGATTCTTTTACTAATTAGGGTAACGGAGACCGGTGAAAATGCGAAAAAAACGGTAAGTTAAATTCAATTTAGAAAGCCTCACAAATTGGTTTTAAATCAATTTTGCGAGGCTTTTTTTGTTACTCCTAGTATGCAACATTTTAGAAATTGATTATTAGTCGCCATAATTGGCGGCATTCTGTGGGGGTGTGAAGTATTTTGCACCCCCTACTGTGTATAAACTAGCCCACATCGCATATATTCTGCCAGTATATTGATAGGGTGTATGTTGATTATTAATTGTTAACCGATAACGATACTTGCCCTTATTTAAATGGGTTGCTCTTACTCCTTGAAGTTTATGCTGATAGTATATGAAGGTTTTGGACCCCTGTTTAAGCGTATGACTGATTTTAACATAGGAGGTTGGCTTCTGGACGTACTGCCAATTAAGGCCCCCGTCGGCTAATGGCTTGTGATGATATTTATAAAATTCTAAATAACCATCAGAAGTGATTTTTAAAGCATTGCTAGAGAAATGGGGATTATAGAAATAATTGGAAGCTCGGGTTTTAAAGGTGCCGATACCACCAGAATAGAGAACGTTTTCGCCATAGGGTAAAACATAAACTGGCCGTTTCACTCTGGTATATTTGCTGGGATAATAGGAAAGCAATATTGGAATAAATTGAGATGGCTTGTTAAAGCCCACTCTTTTTTTCAGGGCGTAACTAAGATCAATGTGAGAGCTAATTAAGGCCTTTCCACTTTTTGCCTTACTACCGTTATCGATACTGACTGAGGCGGCGAGGACCGTTCCCTTTGGTAAAGTAACTTTATTACCGGCAAAACTAAATTTAGTGTTTTGATTTAATCGGTAATATGATGACTTCAAACCAATCTTGTTAATATAGCTGCTACTAACTCGATGAAGACCAGTCTCTTTAGCCAAAGCTGATTTATTCGAAGAAGCTGATACGCCTGAAAAGACCAGCAAGGCTGAAACAAAAGTTAAAAAGATGCGGTTTTTCATAATAAAAATCCTTTCATTGCTATCTATGTCTTAAGTATACTAAATTAGTAGATAAAGTTAAAAATGTTGAACTAGAAATGAAAGATTGTAATGAAGTAAAAAACAGTTGGTAAAGTGTTTTTGGGTTAACAGTTTTAAAATTAAATTAGGAAATTAGACGCATTATATGCTTACCGGGACTAGTAGAGCAGCTAAACAAAATAGCCACAGAATCTAAGGGGCAAAATTATGAATCCGGTTTAATTAACTTTGGCGGCAGAAAAATCTGCAATTAGCATTGGTCAATCAAGAGGTTTAGTTTATTGATTTGAGTTTTATAAAGGAACGTATCGATTCCAAAGTGAGAGTCTCAAGTGACGGTCTTAGGATTATATCTAGGCAATCTCATAAATACTCGCCGAAATATTTGCGAAGTCATTGGATGACCAATTAGCAAATGGTTGACAATCAATAGCAACCTTCGAGGAACCTTCGAGGGCTAAAAGATGTTCCGAAATAGTCAATTCAAAGTCAATCAGTAGCCATTGTAAATCCAAAATCAGGCTATGAACTGGACTATTTATAATTTAATTCGAACGACTTAAGATGTTCTTGGTGACATTCTTGCCAATGAACTTCGTAAAGAAATCTAAACAAACAGTCAGCAAAATGGGCCTCACAAGTCATCAATGCTCGTGATTAGTTGCACGGATCCGCGTACGTCGCTGGTAAAAAAGTTGCTTTTAAATTACCGGAATGAAGACTTAGGGTACACGAAGAAGCAAATTTAAACTCTATTTGAGATTCTTAGCAGTTAGGGGTCATTGGCACCTTAAATAATTAAAAATACTCAGGATTAAAAAGGCGTCTCGTCATTCATTTGACGAGGCGCATTTTTTATTGGCGGTAAAGTGGCGGTGTTTTGGCGGTGAGTCGTCCGGAAGTGGTCGGCTTTAAAAGGCCAAATGACGATATGCTATAACCGTCAAATCGATTTGATACATCAATCGCTGATTTAATGCCGGAGTTAAATTGGCCAACAAAAAATTTAAAGAAGGAAGTAATTAATATGTCAAGTAATGTAGATGCACATTTAAAATATCGATTTAAAGGATTGCCCAAAGCAAATGTTGTTCAGAAAGTATACGTTGGATCAACATATGTGTATGCACTTCAACTATTCAACACAAACACGGATGTTGTTATTTCACGAGTTGCAAAAAGCTCTGCAAGTGGCTTTGACTTAGACTTTTCAAATGCAGAAACGATGTATCTTAAAAATTTTGGCCACGGTCAAACCTTTGAATACTTCAATTACAATGGTCAGGACTACTGGTGGATTGTCACAAAAGGAGCTGGTGGTGAACATAATTGGGGAACCCAAGTAGGACGTATTCAGTTTGAACCCAATACTGAAGACACAACACCTTATACTGGGAATACCAGCATTACACGTTTATCGGCTCTTAGTACGGCGACCAAAGACGGGAATGCTTATGGTAGCATTAAGCGAGTTGAGGCAGCCTTATCCTCAACCAATGCCCCCGTTTCAGGCGGAACAACCGATCGATTGTTAATGTTAGCAGGACTTGATACCAACGGTAATGGCCACTTTACCCTTTACGATAACAATAAAGTGAATGCCATCCTTGATACGGTGGATGCTAATCATGGTCATATTCCTTGCAGCAAGTTAAAATCAGCATTGGTTTCAGATCCGTACCGTAAGGTAGACAGCCTAGCGTCTAAGCTAACCAGTGACTCTATTCAGGGGTATGATATCTCTGATGGTCGAGCAATTTATATTTCAAGCGGACAGCCCAATCAATCAGGACACTCTGGTCCTGATACCCCTGGTATTTCTAAGTTATATTGGAGTGACTCACATATTGTTAAGCATACATTGCGCAATACAAACTGGAGTGGTATTAATATCGAAACTGAAGGCGTTCAAATTGCTAGTGATCTGTACGTTGGTATTTCTTATCATAATGCGGATGCGACAGTAACTACAGAAAACAGATTGTATACCACAACCAAATCATCATGGTAATAAACGAAAAGTAGTTTTCACCAAAATCCCTCCGCAGGTTTGCAGAGGGATTTTATTTAACATAAAGATATCGGTAACCACCATTCCAGCACAGATTGGAACAGCATAATTTAGGGTTCCAAGAAGTAAACAAATCCCCATCCATAATTTTTGCTAGTCTTACCAGATATTGATATTGAAACTTTCCAACCCTTAAGATCTGTTACTTGGTAATTGTTCCCATTAAGATCAGTTAATAGTGCCTTAGGAATTACAGCATGTAAATATGCGTTAAAAGAAAGTTTACCTGACTTCAATTGTCCTTGCAATCGCTTATCTGAAGCCAAAAATCCCGGAATAGTAATTCCTTGGAATTTTTTGTATTGATCACCCAAAGCCTTTTGGAGATATTCTTGTTGACTATCTGGATGGTTTTTTAATTTGTCAGTGACCTGTTGTAAATGGGGACTATAAATTGTTCCTGGTAGTGCATTTAGCGTCTGCTGTTTAATGCTCAAATGTTTCACTTGTTTCAGATATCCCCGCCAAACCAGCCCAGAAACGGTGTTTTCAGGATTTTTAATTCTGTAAAAAATACCCGTTTTTTTGCCATTAGTCATTTTGTAACTTTTGAAAACATACCAATTAGTCCCAGGATAATCGCTTAATGAGAATCGTTTCTGGGTTAGATTATTATTCCAAATAGCAGCTTTTGGATTACCAACTCTAGTGTGGTAGGTTGGCAATATAGTTGCATAACTTTTACTTTTAATCGGTTGGTAACCCTTGGTCGCATGGACTGCAGGTGATTGCGTTATAAGGCCGATACTTAAAGTTAGGCCACTCATTAGTAAAACCTTCATTAATTTATTAATCATATTAAATCTCCCTTTTACCGATTCAGCTTTTGATGTACTTTCAGTATACGCGATTAGCTGGGCAATTTAAAAAATGAGGTCAGTTAATTGTTAAATGACCCAGGTCTGGATGAATTCTGTACCTTCAACTATATTATTGGCACTAAATATTGAGTAATCAAATACTTGATAAGGTACACCATTAAGTACGGAAAGGGTGATTCAAATGACCGTTGTTTTAACTCAGAGTGATTTTTGCTCACATTAAAAAACATCTCGACCAAGTTAATGATAACGAAACCGTCTATATTGCCCGCTCAAACAACCGCACAGTTTTCGCCATTTCCCAAGAAAAAATGGATTGGTATGAACGTACTTTGCGGGCCAAAGAAGGGGCGCTGGAATATGCCGCTGCCCGCGATCAGCTGATCAAACGCCATGTCTTGCCAGATGATGAAATTGTCGAATCCAATGACCATTATTGGGATCAGTTTAAATGATGAAAAAGCTTCGATTTAAACCACGGGCAACTTTTAATGCTGACCTGAAACGGCTGGACAGCTTAGATCGTAACATTATTGATGAAGTTCGATCAGCCATTGATCTGCTGCTGAAAGCACATCAGCTACCACCGGAATTTGATGACCATGAACTAACCCGCCAATTAGCCGGATATCATGAATTTCATTTACGTGATACACCTTCAGGAAATCAGCCCAATGATATAAATGACGTCCTCGTCGTTTATATCATTGATGAAGATGAATTAATCTTAATTGGCATTCGAGTTGGTTCTCATAATCGGTTATTTCCGGATCAAAACAGCTCAACGAAGTACCGAAAAAAAGATGATAAGCAGGGCTACTTTCATTCAAATAACGCTAAAACAGCCCCTATAATCTAGTAAGTAGATCTGAGGGGCTGTTTTAACAACGTTTCCGAGGGGCGATAACTCTATTATGGACCCTGAATTGAAGGCCGCTATCGAAAGTGGGAATATAACCACTACTTATTTTTTCTTCTAATAAGTGCACGCCATATTACCTGTACAACAAGTGCAACAAGTAAAACGATTCCTAAAATAATTTCTGCCGCAATACTAGCTTGCTATGTTTGATATACACCCGCACCATCAGTTTTTCTTAACATAATAAATGCTGAGCCACATAAAAAAATGATAATTATAATAATAGTTGTAACCCACCAAGACTTATTGTTCATTTTAGACGCCTCCATTCAAGCGGGGGTATGAAATCTCGCCCCCTAATCAAAGATCCTCGTTCTGAAATACCAGAAAACTCAAAAAAGGAGAAGAATAATATAAACTGTTCTTGGGACATCGTTTTTGCTTCTTTCTATCTGAATTATGGCTTAATAATCGTAATCAAAAAGTGTCTGGGGCATGCAATTGCATGTCCCAGACACTTTTTACATTAGAGAGATAAGAGCATCAAGATTACTTCAATCCATGACGCTTCTTTCCTAGTGCCATTCCACCAAAGGAGACAATCATTAAGAGTAATCCTAACAGGATTGGCGTTACCGATTGTTTGTCACCCGTTTGTGGTAATTGTGCTTGTTGCAAGTCAGTTGCTTCGCTGATACCTGAGGCTTTTGGCGTATTACTTACATCGCGCTTCGCAACTGGCTGTGTGGCTTCGCTTAATTTGATTGGCGCTTCCACCTTGTTGTCAACTAACTTCGTTTGAGTTGGTGCTTTGGGTTCAACTTTATCAACTGTTTGAGTTTCAGTTGGTTGAACGGGTGTT
>NZ_JAXGWW010000010.1:0-20237 GCF_040773105.1 Lentilactobacillus sp. | reverse complement strand
TGTTGCAAAATGCCGACTACGATGTTGAGCGTGCTGAGCATGGGATTATTTACATCGACGAAATCGATAAAATTGCCAAGAAGTCCGAAAACGTTTCGATTACGCGTGACGTCTCTGGTGAAGGGGTTCAACAAGCGCTTCTGAAGATTCTTGAAGGCACGATTGCTAACGTTCCGCCTCAGGGTGGACGAAAGCATCCACAACAAGAATTTATTCAAATTGATACAACCAACATTTTGTTCATTGTTGGGGGTGCTTTTGATGGAATCGAAGGGATTGTTAAGAGCCGTCTTGGCGACAAGACAATCGGTTTTGGGACCAATTCAGACGAAGCTGCTGAAGTGGATCCTAAGAACATCATGCAGGCAGTTATTCCAGAAGACTTACTGAAGTTTGGCCTGATTCCAGAATTCATCGGTCGTCTGCCAATTCTGACTGCTTTGGATAAGCTTGATGAAAGCGACTTGGTTCGAATTTTGACTGAGCCTAAGAATGCCTTGGTTAAACAATATAAAAAGTTGATTGAGCTTGATGGTGCTGAACTTGAATTTGCCCCTGGTGCCCTGGAAAAAATGGCGCAGTTGGCAATCGCCCGTGATACGGGTGCTCGTGGATTGCGTTCAATCATTGAAGGCGTTATGCGAGACATTATGTTTGACTTGCCAAGCCGAAATGATGTTTCAAAGGTCATCATTACGCCAGAAACGGTAACCGACCATAAGGAACCGGAACTAATCTTAAATCAAGCATCGTAATTCGTAGAAATCTGATGTAAACTTTAGATAGCTTACTGTCAGATTTCTTTTTTTATTTCAATATTTTTTATTCACTTAAGGAGTGGTTTCATGGAGGTTCATAACGTCGACCTTACGATCAGTGCTGTCGCAGAAAAACAATATCCAAATACTCAATTTCCAGAAATAGCGTTGGTTGGTCGGTCAAATGTTGGCAAATCTTCACTAACCAATGTTTTAATCAACAGAAATAAATTTGCGCGAACATCAAGTCAACCGGGGAAAACCCAAACCCTAAATTTTTACAATATTGAAGACAAGCTGTACTTTGTGGATGTCCCAGGGTACGGCTACGCCAAAGCTTCTAAAGCCAGTCGAGAAAAATGGGGGAGAATGATTGAAACCTATTTGACTAAACGTGAGCAGTTGAGAGGCGTGATTGCGCTCGTTGACGGTCGCCATGCGCCAACGGATGATGATGTGTCGATGCACAATTGGCTGAAGTATTACAATATTCCGATCTTAACTGTTGCAACCAAAATGGACAAAATTTCCGGCGGCAAATGGAACAAGCAGGAATCATTAATCAAGAAGACCTTACAACTTGATTCCAATGAACCGTTAATTCTATTTTCCGCGCTAACCAAAACAGGTAAGAACGATGTTTGGCGTTGGATTGAGGGGAGAATGAAACGATGAATTTTGATGAGTACCAAAAAGCAGCTAACCGTACACTAATGGGGAATGAACAAGTCCTGACAAATTGTGCCTTGGGACTGACCGGTGAATCCGGCGAAGTTGCGGACTTAATTCGTAAGTACACCTTCCAAAGTCAAAAACTTGACCATGATCAACTGGTAAAAGAGATGGGCGATGTTTTATGGTATTTATCGCAAATTTCCGAGTGGGCCGACATTCCCTTTGACGAAGTCGCCACTAAAAATATTGCACGATTGGAGAAGCGTTACCCAAGCCAATCCGGTGGGGTCAACCAAGTTAATTTATGATGCACAAAATAGATTAAGGCCAATTTACAAGCGGACGGGACAAGACGAAATGTTTTGTTCCGCCTTTTTTTGTTTCAATTATTCCTCAGTCGAACCGCTATTTGGCCGACGCTCTTTTCTGCATATTTCCGGGTATTTGGCCAAATTCTGCATAATCAGAATAATAATTCGATTAATAATGAATAAAACGCAAAAACAGTTGCATTTTATGAATATAGGTGTTAATCTCTATACATTGAATTTTTTAGAAAATAAGAGGGAATATATATGTCAGAAAACAATAAAGTAATTTTAGCGTATTCCGGTGGCTTGGACACCTCAGTTGCAATTGCCTGGTTAAATGACAAGGGTTATGACGTTGTGGCTTGCTGTATTAATGTTGGTGAAGGCAAGGACCTTGATTTCATTAAACAAAAGGCTTTAAATGTCGGCGCCGTGAAAGCATATGTGATTGATGCTTTGGACGAATTTGCCGACAACTATGCGGCTGTCGCTTTGAAGGCCAACGCCATGTATGAAGGCTCGTACCCACTCATTTCCGCTTTATCACGTCCGCTCATTTCCAAGACGCTGGTTCAAGTTGCCCATCAAGAGCACGCCGTTGCGGTTGCCCACGGCTGTACTGGTAAAGGAAACGATCAGGTTCGTTTCGAAGTTGCCATTCATGGCTTGGATCCACAATTGGAAGTCCTCAGTCCAGTTCGTGACTGGCACTGGTCACGTGAGCAGGAAATTGAATATGCCAAGGACCACAATATTCCAATTCCAATTGATTTGGACTCACCTTACTCAATTGATGCCAATATTTGGGGCCGTGCCAACGAAGCCGGTATTTTGGAAGACCCATGGCAAAGCGCACCCGAAGATGCATTTGCAATTACCAATCCAATTGAGAACACACCAGACACGCCAACCGAAGTTGAAATCACTTTTAAAAAGGGGATTCCAACTGAGCTGAATGCCCAGAAGATGAAGTTTTCAGAAATCATCCAAGAACTAAATGAAATTGCCGGTGAAAATGGGGTCGGCCGAATTGATCACATTGAAAACCGTTTGGTTGGAATTAAGTCTCGTGAAGTCTACGAAGCTCCAGCGGCAACTGTTTTGTTGAAAGCGCACAAGGAACTTGAAGACCTAACCTTTGAACGAGACCTTGCCCACTTCAAACCAACTGTTGAAAAACAATTGAGTGAGATGGTCTATAACGCCCTTTGGTTCTCGCCTCTGATGGATGCCATTCAGGCATTTATCGACAAGTCCCAGGAAGTTGTCAACGGTGTGATTAAGTTGCAGTTGTTCAAGGGCAACGTCATGGTACTGGGTCGTAAATCAGATTCGTCTCTTTATGACAAAGATTTGGCAACTTACACTTCCTCAGATTCATTTGACCAGGAAGCAGCCAAAGGGTTCATCAAATTGTGGGGACTTCCAACTCAAGTCTATCAACAAGTGGCCCTTAAAAATAAGAATTCTCAATTTGTTAAAGCCGTTACCAAATCCCAATTGAAGGATAAGGTAACCGTTCAGGAAAAAAATTCCACACATATGGGAGCTAAAAAATAAATGAGTACAAAGAAATTATGGGGCGGTCGTTTTCAGCAGCAGGCATCAGAATGGGTAGATCAATTTGGGGCTTCAATTTCGTTTGACCAACTGATGGCCGACGAAGATATTGAGGGTTCACTTGCCCATGTCAAGATGCTGGGTCACACCAAAATTTTGAAGATGGACGATGTGAATCAAATTGTTGCCGGACTCGTTGGGCTTCGTGAGGATTTACACGCCGGAAAGCTTGAATTTACGGTTGAAAATGAAGATATCCACATGAACATCGAAGCACTTTTGACCGAACGAATCGGACCGGTTGCCGGGAAGCTGCATACCGCCAGATCACGAAATGACCAGGTCGCCACTGACTTTCATTTGTATTTGAAAAACCGTCTGCCAAAAGTCATTGATGAAATCACGACTTTGCAGAAAACGCTGGTCGAGATGGCCGAAAAAAACGTCGAAACGATTATGCCGGGCTATACACATTTGCAGCACGCCCAGCCGATTTCTTACGGTCATTACCTGATGGCCTACTACCAAATGCTGAAGCGGGACAAAGAACGGTTTGTCTTTAATATGCAGCATACGGACATGTTGCCGCTGGGTGCCGCCGCTTTGGCAGGGACAACGTTTCCAATTGATCGGGAATACACCGCAAAGGAACTTGGCTTTGCCCAAGTGTATCCCAACTCACTGGACGCGGTTTCCGATCGTGATTTTGCCCTGGAGTTTTTGAGCAACAGTTCAATTTTGATGATGCACTTATCCAGATTTTGTGAAGAAATCAGTATGTGGGTAAGTCACGAATTTAAGTACCTGGAATTAAGTGACGCCTACACGACGGGCAGTTCAATTATGCCGCAAAAGAAGAACCCCGACATGGCTGAATTGATTCGTGGAAAATCCGGACGGGTGTATGGCCACCTGATTGGCCTATTGTCGACAATGAAGTCGTTACCTTTGGCCTATAATAAGGACCTCCAAGAAGACAAGGAGGGGACTTTTGACACGGTTAAGACGTTGCTGCCTGCTTTGAAAGTATTCAACGGCATGCTCAAAACAGCCAAACCAAATGTCGAGCGAATGAAGGCGGCCACCGAAAATGATTTTTCAAACGCCACCGAATTGGCTGATTATTTGGCAACCAAGGGAATTCCATTCCGAGAAGCTCATGGGATTGTTGGCCAGTTGGTTCTAAAGGGCCTAGAAACCCACCAGAACCTCCAGGACATGTCTTTGGCAGATCTCCAGGCTGCTTCTCCTAAAATTGAAGAAGACGTCTACCACGACCTTAAATCAGAGGTTGCAGTGGAACGACGTCACTCACTGGGTGGAACTGGATTTGATCAGGTGAGACTGCAGATTAAAAATGCCAAGCAAGAACTTGGTGAGTAACAAGGCTTATTTTCTAAAAAATTAATTCAAATAGTGGGACATTAAACAACTTGATCCTCAAAAATAATACCGCGACTATTCCAGAACAGAATCTGGGATTATCGTGGTATTTTTCTTTTTTGCGTTCAAACTGATCGACATAAAAAAGGGATACCGATGAGTAAAGTTCACTCACCGGTATCCTCTTGGCTAATCACAGTCTGACTAAAACCATTTTTTGGTTGGCCGTTTTTCATTCTGGCGTTTTTTATCTTTGTCTTTTTTATCATGTTTCAAGAACTTGTCACGTTTTTTATCTTCTGGATCCATTTCAGCAAACTTACCGAACATCGCATCCATATCGTTTTGGCGATTGACCTTTAATGCCATTCAGATTCATCTCCTTACCCTTTTACGTCATAACTATAGCAAATCTGATGTTAAAAGTCACACTTATTGGCTAGATTGTTCAATGACTTGTATAAATGAATGAATAATGTATAATTACGACTTATTACAGATTTTTATTGCATAAATTATATTTTTGGTGTAATGTATTGGTTATTATAAATTTGGAAGAGGGAAACTTGATGAAGAAGAGTCTTAAAGCAATCATTCAGATAACATTGATGTTCATTGCAGTATTTACCTTTGCATCAGTCTTTGCCAACCAGGCATCGGCTGCTGATACATCGCTCCAGCGGGTTAAACAACGTGGCGAATTGATTATGGTTACCAGTCCGGATTATCCACCTTACGAATTTCAAGTGAATAAAAACGGCAAGGATCAAATTGTCGGCATGGATATTGACGTCGCTAAAAAGGTCGCCAAAGACCTCCACGTCAAGCTGGTGATTAAGAGTATGAACTTTGATTCACTGCTGGTGGCAATCCAAACCGGAAAAGCTGACATGGCCATTGGCGGGATTAACCCAACGGCTGAGCGTCGCCAAAGCGTTGATTTTTCAAAGATCTATTATTCCGGTGGCCAAAGCTTTTTAATTAACTCAAGTGATGTTAATAAATACAAGAGCGTCAAGAATTTAAGAGGGGCCAAGATTGGGGCTCAAACGGGAACCCTCCAGTATGGATTAGCCCAGAAGAAAATTCCTAATGCTACCGTTAAAGGGATGGACAAGTCGACGGATCTGGTGTTGGCACTGAAAACCCATAAGATTGATGCTTTGGGAATTGAGAAGCCGAGTGCTGAAGCCTACGTTAAAAATGATCCGAGCCTAAAGATGATTCCATCAGGCTACCACCTCAACAAAAACGAGGTTGGCGCCGCAATTGCCTTTAAAAAGGGTTCAGGAAGCCTGGTTGCTGCTGTTAACAAGAGTATCGATCAGATTCAAAAACAGAAGTTGACTGATAAGTATCTGGCAAGTGCCGGTAAGTACATGAAGGTCAACACGGTCAACACCTCAATGTTTCATTACTGGAAGTACTTCGCAAAAGGGGTCGAATACACAATCTTAATTTCGATTGTGTCGACATTCTTCGGTGTATTGATTGGGGTGATCCTGGCGTTGATGCGTTTTTCCAAGCAAAAGTGGCTTCGTGGGTTGGCAATCAGTTATACCGAATTTATTCGAGGAACGCCTTTGATGGTTCAGGTATTGTTCGTTTACTTCGGAATCGGGGTGGTCATTAACATCCCGGCATTGATTTCAGGGATGATCGCCGTGTCACTGAATAGTGGTGCCTACGTTGCCGAAATTATCCGTGGCGGTATTAATTCAGTTGCCAAGGGGCAGACGGAAGCCGCTGCCAGCCTTGGGTTATCCAAACGTGATCTAATGAGATTTGTGATTTTGCCGCAAGCCTTCAAGAATATTTGGCCGGCGCTGGGAAATGAATTTATCTCGTTGATTAAGGAAAGTTCGATTGTCTCGATCATCGGGGTTACGGATTTGATTTACCAGCTCAATATCGTCCGGGCCGACACGTATCGTGGGGTCATGCCGATCTTCGTGGCAATGGTTCTCTACTTCGTCATGACCTTCGCGTTAACCCGGGTTTTGAATCACTATGAAGGGAAGATGAAACATGCAGGATAAAAAAGTAATTGAAGTGAACCATCTTAATAAAAAGTTTGGTGACAATGAAATCTTAAAAGACATTAATGGCACCGTAAAATCTGGTGAAGTGATCTGTGTCATTGGGCCATCCGGTGCCGGGAAAAGTACCTTCTTACGCTGCTTGAATTTATTGGAAAAGCCGACAGCAGGTGAAGTTAAGTTTGACGGAACCGATCTGACGCACGTTGACGAAAAACAGTTAATTAACCTACGTGAGCGGATGGGAATGGTTTTTCAAAGCTTTAACCTGTTTCCCAATATGACGGTCATTGACAATCTTAAGTTGGCCCCAATCCGAGTCAAACATATGAGTGACGCCGAAGCAGATAAAGTTGCCATGCATCTGTTAGACCGGGTGGGCCTCAAGGAAAAGGCCAACGTTTATCCCAGCAGCTTGTCAGGTGGCCAGCAGCAACGGGTTGCCATTGCCAGGGCTTTGGCGATGAACCCGGAAGTGATGCTGTTTGATGAACCAACCAGTGCGTTGGATCCGGAAATGGTCGGCGAAGTGCTCGAAGTTATGAATGAACTGGCCAAAGAGGGGATGACCATGGTTGTCGTAACTCATGAAATGGGCTTTGCAAAAGAAGTTGCGGACGAAGTTTGGTTCATGGCCGATGGCTATATTCTGGAACGAAATAAGCCGACTGAATTGTTTGATCACCCACAAAATGATCGGGCAAAGGACTTTATCGGAAAGATTATTCAAAATGTATAGTCGGGATGCAGTCACAACCGACTACTGAAGTGTTAGAAACATGAGAGATTCCCTGACAATCAAGTGTCGTGGGGATTTAAACAAGCAAATAACCGTCAACGATTTGATATCTGGTCGTTGACGGTTATTTTTGTCGTAATGCGCTGGTTTCATTACCAGAAAACCATTGTACTAAGGATTTAAAATACCATTATGATGATATCTTGCCCCATACAACAAAAATACCGGCAAGCGTTGTATATCCTTGAAGCAAACATATATTCGATGTATACTTTTTAAATGAATATCTCAAAGGAGGGAGCTTTTTGGCAAGCGACTATATTGAACATAAGCTGGCGTTACTGCCTGATATGCCTGGTTGTTATTTGATGAAAAACATCAATGGCAAGATTATTTATGTTGGGAAAGCCAAGAACCTGAAGAATCGGGTTCGATCCTACTTTAAAAGTAGCCATGATGGCAAAACTGCCCGTCTGGTTTCTGAAATTGCCGACTTTGAATATATCGTCGTTTCAAGTGATAAGGAAGCTTTCCTGCTTGAGATTACCTTAATTCAAAAGCATCGGCCATACTTTAATATCAAGTTGAAGCAGGGAAACGGCGGTTATCCATACATTAAGATTACCAATGAACGTGACCCCCAAATTAAAATCGTCAACACGTTAGTCAAGGATGGCGGTTTTTATTTCGGCCCTTATCCAAACGTTTATGCGGCGGACGAGACGGTTAACTTTTTACAAAAAGTTTATCCGCTTCGGCGCTGCAATGGATTTCAGAACCGGCCCTGCCTCTACTATCACATGGGGCAGTGTCTGGGGGCCTGCTTTAAGGTCGTCCCTGAAGAGACTTATGCCAAGCAAATTAAACGGATTAAGTCGTTTTTAAACGGCAACGTTGCCCACGCCAAACAGATGTTGACGGCACGAATGGAAAAGGCCGCCGCTAATATGGAATATGAACGGGCTGCAGAAATTCGCGATTTAATTAAGTACATTGAGATTACCGTTGAGAAGCAGAAAATTATTTCTAACGATAATACACCGCGGGATATTTTTAATTACTACATGGATAAAGGCTGGTTGTCGATTCAAGTATTCTTCATTCGCCAATCGCGATTGATGAAACGTGAGAAGCGGCTGTTTCCAATCATTGATGATCCCGAAGAGGAAATGGTGAGTTTCATTTCCCAATTTTATAAACAAAAAAATCAAATTCTTCCTAAAGAAATTTTGGTGCCGAAATCACTGCCGACCGATGTGATTAGTCATGTGGTCGAGGATGTCCCCGTTAGAACCCCTCAGAGAGGCCAGAAGCGCGATCTATTGGAGATGGCGGGTAAGAATGCCCAAGTGGTCTTGGAAGAAAAATTCAGGCTGTTAGAGCTTGATGAGAGCAAGACGACCGGGGCGATGAAAGAATTGACCGATGCTATGGGGATTGCACCCGGACACAAGATTGAAGCTTTTGACCATTCCCATATTCAGGGTGCGGACTTGGTTTCTGCGATGGTCGTATTCGTGGACGGCCAACCAAACAAAAATTTGTATCGAAAGTATAAATTAAAGACGGTCGATCATGCCGATGAAGCCGCCAGCACTAAGGAAGTTATTCGACGACGTTATACCCGCTTGTTGAAGGAACACGCCGAGATGCCGGATTTAATTTTAATGGACGGCGGCGTTATTCAAATGAATGCGGTCAAGGATGTTTTGGTCAATGAATTGGGATTGGACATTCCAGTCGGTGGAATGGTCAAAAATACCCATCACCAAACCGCTGATTTGCTTTATGGCGATAACGATACGCCGCTGCAATTGGATCCGAAGAGTCAGGGATTTTATTTGCTTCAGCGGATTCAAGACGAGGTCCATCGATTCGCCATCACTTATCACCACAAGGTGCACACTAAAAACTCATTGAGTTCGAGATTGGATTCCATTACGGGGGTCGGTCCGAAGACACGAAATAAATTGCTGCGTAAATTTGGTTCTTTGAAGAAAATTTCCAATGCGTCGGTTGAGGATATTCGCAAGCTGGGAGTTCCGGAAACGGTTGCCCAGACGATCAAATTCTCATTAAGTAAAATTGATGAAGAACGTAAAGTCACAAATTATCAGGATAAGAAGCTGACGCACTGATTATCTGTGGGAGACACTGGGATGATCAGATTATTTTGACCTAGTGTCAGAAACTCGGTATACTGCTAGAGTACTGGACACGTAACTAACGACTTAGGAATAATTTGAAATGGTGATAAGATGTTTGTTGATCAAGTTAAAATTGATGTAAAAGCTGGAAATGGTGGTAACGGGATGGTTGCCTTCCGGCGAGAAAAGTATGTTCCAAACGGCGGTCCTGCCGGCGGCGATGGTGGCCGTGGCGGGAACGTGATTTTTAAGGTGGACTCAGGCATGAATACCTTAATGGACTTTCGTTATCATCGAAAGTTTAAAGCCAAGAATGGCGGTAACGGTGCGAACAAATCAATGACGGGCCGCAGTGCCGAAGACTTGGTGATTCCAGTTCCAGAGGGAACAACTGTGACCAACACAGAGACGGGTCAAGTCATTGGTGATCTAACCAAGCCTGATCAGGAATTGGTTGTGGCCAAAGCCGGTCGTGGGGGACGGGGAAATATTCATTTTGCCAGTCCTACCAACCCGGCGCCAGAAATTGCTGAAAACGGTGAGCCCGGACAGGAAATCTCGCTGAGTTTGGAACTCAAAGTTCTTGCAGATGTTGGATTGGTTGGTTTTCCATCAGCCGGGAAATCAACTTTACTGTCCGTTATTACCAGTGCCAAGCCGAAAATTGCAGGATACCATTTCACCACCCTGGTTCCTAACTTGGGGATGGTCCGATTAGATGACGGCCGTGATTTTGCTGTGGCCGATTTGCCTGGATTGGTTGAAGGTGCGTCAAATGGCGTTGGATTGGGATTCCAATTCCTCCGTCACGTTGAACGTACCCGAGTTATTCTTCACCTGGTTGACATGTCGGGTGTTGAGGGCCGTGATCCGTTTGAAGATTATTTGGCGATTAATAAAGAATTGAGTCAGTATGATGAACGGATTTTAAACCGACCACAAATCATCGTTGCAACTAAAATGGATTTGCCTGATTCGGAAGCCAACTTGGCCGATTTTAAGCAAAAGTTAGCGGGGCAGGGTCAAACCGACCACGCCGTTCCTGAAATTTTTCCAATTTCTTCAGTTACCCATACCGGGCTGACTGATTTGATTCGAAAGACGGCCGATTTACTGGATACAACCAGCCTGGCAGATATGGAAGAGCCGGAAGACACAACCAAATCATACGATTACGAGCCAGCTGACACGAGTGATTTCAAGATCAGTTATGATAAGGAATATGAATCATGGGTTATTTCCGGTGATAAAATTGAGCGGTTGTTTAAGATGACCGACACGGAGCATGATCAAAGCATGCTCCGATTCGCAAGACAAATGCACGGAATGGGAATTGACGACGCGCTTCGCAAAGCGGGCGCCAAGGATGGGGATACGGTTTCAATCCTTGATTTCTCATTCACGTATGTTGAGTAATCAACAATATTGGGGAACATAATACACATATAGGGTAGGGAATATTTCAATGCAACAAGTTCAAACAAACAAACTAGGAAAACGCCTGAAAAACAGTCGATATATATCCGGTTTTGATGGAATTCGGGCACTTGCAGTCGTCGGTGTCATTATCTATCATTTGTTGCCTTACAAGCTGCAAGGTGGTTATCTCGGGGTGCCAACTTTTTTTGCCGTCTCGGGATATCTGATTACGGATCTTTTGTTGCAGGAATGGGAGCAAAACGGCCGGATTGATTTCTGGGGGTTCTACGCTCGAAGACTCAAAAGACTTTACCCTGCTCTCGTGTTCATGCTGGTGGGAACCGGCACGTACATAACGTTATTTCAGCGCTCACTATTAACAAATCTCCGTTCGATTATTACGACCAATATGTTGTATGTCTATAACTGGTGGGAGATTGCCCACGGACAAAGTTATTTTGATCGTTTTAACGGCGAATCACCGTTTACACATCTATGGTCGCTTTCAATTGAAGGCCAGTATTATTTGATATGGCCGCTGCTTTTGATCGCGCTGGTATTAATTGTCAAAAAGCGACGATCGATCGCAAACATTTTATTGGTGTTTGCAATTTTATCAGGCCTGCTGATGGGGTTCTTGTACACCGGCCCAGATACATTAAATCGGGTTTATTACGGAACTGACACGCGGATGTTCTCGATTATCTTTGGTGCGATGCTGGCAGTTATCTGGCCATCAACCCACCTCAAGAAAAAGGTCACGAATCGGTCTCGTTGGACGTTGAATATCATTGGGATCGTCTCAATTGCAGTCATGGCTTTCCTGTATTTTGAATTATCCGGTCAAAACACCTTCACCTATCGGGGTGGGATGTTTATTATGGCGATTGCATCAACGACCTTAATCGCAGCGTGTGCCCACCCGGGAGCTGATGTGAACAGGTGGCTAACGAACCCGGTCTTTTCTTGGATGGGAACGCGAAGCTATGGGATTTATTTATATCAATTCCCGGTCATGATTTTTTATGAAATTAAAGTTCAAGATATCGCGGCGCATCCGTTGATGAATGCTTTAGTCGAAATTGCGTTGATTATGGTCATTAGTGAACTGTCGTATCGCTATATTGAACGACCACTTCGACACTATCGATACAAGAATCTCGGTCGATCGATTTATGAATTTGTACAACGGGATTCCGAGTACGGTTGGAAGCGGTTGTGGCTAATTCCAGCATTACTCTTAATTGGGATTTCCATGTATGGGAGTGCCATTTCGCCGACTAAAGATCCGAAAAATGTCTTGCAGGAAAATATTGCCAAAAACGAGAGCACGGCAAATGCGCATAACAAAGCAGCGTTGGCTAAGCAAAAGAAGGCTAAGAAACTTTCTGCCAATGACAAACGAATGAAAAAGCTGCTTAAGAAGAAACTAACGGTTAAGCAGTATAAGATTGCCAAGCATTATGGGTTGACGAAGCGTCAGTATCTGACCGTTTACCAGCAGCCGTTAACGGCAATCGGTGACTCTATTTTGGCTGACAACAGTCATGATCTTCAAAATGTCTTCACCAATGCTTACGTTTCGGCTGCTGTTGGTCGGCAAATCTGGCAGGCGGGGGATGTTCTTACCCAATTGAAGCGTAAGGGGGACTTGGCGCCAAATGTTTTGATCAATCTGGGAACAAATTCGCCAATGACGCCTGAGCAAATTAATTCCGTTCTCAAATCAATTGGCAAGAATCATCAAGTCTTTTGGGTAACAACCCACGTGCCAACGAGAAATTGGGAAACTGAAGTTAATCGCACGATTCGTAAAGCTGCCAAGCGTCATTCCAATGTTCATATTATTGATTGGCACGCATATAGTAATCATCAAAATGATTGGTTCTGGAACGATAATGTTCATCCGAACCCAAGAGGAAACGTGCACTATACACATTTAATTGCAACGTCGATTTACAACTACATCAACCAAAAAAAATAAGAGATTTGACTCGTCTTGCTCGTGTGAGCAAATGAGTCAAATCTCTTTTCTAATTAGTTCAAATGAACGATCAAAGTCGAATTGGGCGCGCTTGCGACCTTTTCTTGTTGGGTGTTGTAAATTGGTCCGAATTTGATCGATAACTTAGTTGCTGGATGAGCTGCGTAGTCATGCAAATAGCCGGTCATGGCAAAGCTAACGGCTCTGTCAGCACCAATCTTGTTGCCGGCAGAAGAGTCGGTTAATTGATTTTGCGTTGTTAATGTTTGTCCCTGATTAGTTTTGACGTTATCAACACCATTAAGGGCAATTTTGAAATCATGATGATTGGTCACCGTATAGTTGAGGACAAACGTGTAATAGGTGTCTGGAATTTCTTGCAGATTCAAGACTTGTTTGGCAGCGGCTTTGGCCTCGGGTGTCTTTGCCGTATTTTTGATAACCCGGACTTGATTAATTTTATAATTGACGTTACCGGATTTAATGTGGATCGGTTGGTTGATGACGTCCGCAAGCTGTTGGCGGGTACCAAACCGATCAAAGGTAAATTGATGCTTTTTACTCAAATCGCCATTCTTAACGTAATTGGCACTTTTTTGGATTTGCTTTGGAACCTTATATTGATAATTGCTTAGTGACTGACTGGTACTACTGGCAGATGAGCTTGAACTGTCGTTTGACATATCAGCACTTAACGATTTCTTTTCATTTGCCTGGTTACTTTTGCTGCCGCCACAGCCAGTCAATCCAACCGCCAGCAGCGCAGTGAATAATAGTAAAAGTCCTTTGATTTTCATAATTCTATCCCCTAGTAAAATACGATTGATTTATTAACAATTCTAAACCCAAAAACCAACTGGTGGTTGTTTGAAGTCCGCAAATCGGTTGTAATGGGGAGCTGGCGCGTTCTAGCCATAAACTGATCTAGTGTTATTGTAGCAAATTCCCCGTGTGATTGGGATGTTTTGCCCAACAATAAGGAATCTTTATCAATTGTTAATTCATTGACTGGTAAAAAATGTTTTCCCGCAGCAATTAAAATTGTCAGCTTGGGATTTAGTGTCCCGCTTGCCCGATAAAACTCATCCAAATTCATGCTCCAAACTCCCTCCTAGTGATTATTTTACCGAAATTATGATACAATTGAAAAGTGATTTTAGGGAAGTGACGCGATTTTTAATAATGGATTTCGAATGTCATTTTCCTTCAACTCGATTTTATAAATTAAGGAAACGATAATAATGCAGATTGAATTTTTAGGTACTGGAGCAGGTTCTCCCGGGAAATTTCGAAACGTTTCAAGCTTGGCGCTTAGATTGCTTGACGAAATTAACTCGGTATGGTTATTTGATGTTGGTGAGGGCACACAACATCAAATTTTACGATCAACGATTCGTCCTCGTAAAATCGAAAAGATATTTATCAGCCATCTTCACGGCGACCACATTTTTGGCTTGCCGGGTCTGTTAAGTAGCCGTTCGTTTCAGGGTGGCAATACCCCACTGGACATTTACGGGCCCCAAGGAATTAAGGAATACGTCAACGTCAGCTTAAAGATTTCAGAGAGCCGACTATCCTATCAGATTAATTTTCATGAATTGCCCAAGGGCACTGACGGTAAGATTTTTGAGGATAGTAAATTTACGGTGTACGCCGCTCCTTTGGAACATCGTATCACAAGCTTTGGCTATCGTATCGTTGAACACGATCATCCAGGTGAGTTGATGGTTGATAAATTGACTGAGCTGCACATTCCATCCGGACCAGTTTACGGCAAGCTTAAAATGGGTCAGACCGTCACTTTGGATGATGGCCGGGTCATTGACGGCACTCAGATGATTGGGCCGGCTCAACCCGGAAGAATTGTGACAATCATCGGGGACACGCGAAAGACCGAAAATGCCCTTAAATTAGCTCAAAATGCGGATGCATTAGTTCATGAAAGTACCTTCGGCAAGGGTGAAAATAAGCTTGCAAGAAATTATTTCCATTCAACCAATATGCAGGCCGCACAGATTGCCAAACAAGCCGGTGCTAAACTATTGCTGTTAAATCATATTTCGGCACGGTACACCGGTAAAATGGCCCATGAGCTTGAAAAGCAGGCTCAGACGGTGTTTCACAACACAAAAGTCGTTAAAGACTTTGATGTGATTGACATACCTTTTGAAAAAAACAACTAGGTATTTGTGAGGGGGGATTCACAAATGAAAAAACAAGTCGGCACCATTATCAGTATCGTCTTAGTCATTATCATTGCTGTGTTCGCATTGATGAATTTTGAATCTGTGGCAGTCAATTTTGGCTTTACGTCCGTCAAAATGCCGTTAGTGCTCTTGATATTAATTTGTCTGCTGATCGGTGCGCTCATCATTTTCCTGTTTTCGTCCACTCAAAATGTTAAGAAAAATCGACAATTCAAGCAATTGGCTTCCGAAAGTCAACAGAAACAAGACGAGTTACAGGACCAAATCAAACAGCTGACGATTAATCTAAAATCACTGGAGACCCGTCTGAAGAATTCTTATGGTAAACAGGAAATCGGAACGCGTGACCAACAGATCAGTGATTTAGAGGACGAAATTGCGAAACTAACAGAAAAGTTATCATCTCAAAAGTAAGGTAGAGTGTTTAATGATCAATTCGAAGTATGACTGGCAATTTCATGAAGTAAACGACACCACACAGGTCGATCAACTGGCAAAAGATGCCGGAATCGACCCGTTTATTGCGACAATGCTTGTTCAACGGGGTGTTAAAACGGCTGACGAGGCGGAGACATTTATGAATCCAACGGTCAGCTCTTTTCATGACCCCTTTTTAATGCATGATATGAAAAAAGGTGTTGATCGGATTTCACAAGCCGTGGAAAGCGGTGAGCACATCACCGTTTATGGTGATTATGACGCCGACGGTATTACCAGCACGACGATTATGTATGAAACATTGAGTGATCTGGGAGCAGATGTTGACTATTACATTCCCAACCGATTTTCCGAAGGCTATGGGCCAAATGTTGCCGCATTTCAATCGATTATCGATAAGGGCACTTCGTTGATTGTGACCGTGGATAACGGGGTGGCTGGGCAGGATGCAATTGCAGCAGCCAATCAGTTAAAATGCGACGTTGTGGTAACGGATCATCACTCATTGCCTGAAGTTTTACCGGATGCGTTTGCCATTATTCATCCACGGGTAAAAGACGCTGATGGGAATGCCTATCCGTTTGGTGATTTATGTGGTGCCGGCGTTGCTTTTAAAGTTGCCCAGGCACTAATGGATGATGTTCCATCTGATTTGCTGGACATAGCCGCGATCGGAACTGTGGCCGATATCGTTTCACTAAGAGATGAGAACCGGGCCATCGTCAAATTTGGCGTTCAAGCGATTAAGAATAGTCAGCGCCCTGGGCTAATCGCACTCATTAAGGAAGCTGGGATTGATCTTTCAAAATTCGACGAACAGGATATTGGCTTCGGGATTGCCCCACGGCTAAACTCACTCGGTCGAATTAAAGATGCGACAGTTGGTGTTGAACTGCTATCGACATTTGACGAGGATCGAGCTTCCGAATTGGCTAAATTTGCCAATCAGCAAAACGATTTGCGAAAGTCGCTCGTGGATCAGTTTTATAGTGAAGCGGTGGCGTCGGTCGAATCCACTGGTGATATTAAAAATCGGTCGACTCTGGTGGTTGTCGGCCAGAACTGGCACCAGGGCGTTTTGGGCATTGTTGCCAGCCGCCTGGTTGATAAGTATCAGCGACCAACTCTCGTAATGACGGGGGCTGATGGCAGCGATGAGGTCAAAGGCTCCGGGCGAAGTGTTGACAGTTTTGATCTGTTTCAAGCAATTGATCCGATTCGCAGCCAGACGGTTGGATTTGGTGGTCACCACTCAGCGGTTGGTTTAACGATTAAGCAGGATAAAATTGGTGTATTAAAGGATCAGCTGGAAGCGGCCGCCAAGCAACAGCATTTGGATTTGTCAGTCAAACCGCAGTTGGAAATTTCAGCGGTCTTACCGGTTTCAAAGGCCACTACGGACCTATGTGACCAGTTGAAAGCTTTAGCACCGTTTGGTCAGGATAATCCCAAACCAATTTTTAAGCTGAAGTACGACCGTCTTTCAGACATCAAAACGATGGGCAAGACTAAAGACCATCTTAAATTTTCGTTGGTCGCCGGGCAAAACCGCTTAACTGCGATTGCCTTTGGTAAGGGTGAATTTGCTTCAGAATTGGAGCAGGGTGCATCTCAATTTGAAGTCGTCGGTGAGGTTGGAGAGAACACCTGGAATAATCATACGACTGTTCAGCTCATGGTTGACGACATGCGGGAAGTATTGCCACCAGTTGTGGATCGGCGAACCAGGCAATTACATCAGCAGATGTTTGCCAATTCTGGAACGTACGTGTTTTTCCATGAGAAAGTTCGAGACCAGTTAAAGCACTATTTATCAGCGGAATCTCAAGCGGTGATGTATGATCAAAATGAGCTTAAAACACTTGATCAGGGCAAAGTTTACATTGTCGACTGCCCGGATTCTACGGCTGATCTGGTCAAGGCTTTAGGCGTTATTCATCCACAGACAACAATTCTTTATTTGTACAAAAAACAGTTAGTCTCAAAAATAGGGATGCCAGATCGACATTCTTATGCTAAACTATTTAGGTTCATTAAAGAGCATGCAAATATCAATATTGCAACGCAGTTAAAACAAATTTCAGAACACTTGCACCTATCAGCTCGAACAATTATTTTTATGGTTCAGGTTTTCTTGGAACTGGATTTTATCACCATTCAGGATCGGATTATTAATCTCAATCCCAATTATGCTGCGCGCGATTTAAAGTCGGCACCCAGTTATCACTTGAGGGAAGAACAATTGCTCACTGAGAAAAAGTTACTGGTCTCTGATACGCATGAGTTTGTTCAATTCGTTAAGGACAGTTTGGGTGTTTGATGAAAGGAAGAAAGACTATGTCAATCGATTTTTCAAAATATATTGCTTCGTATCCGGACTTTCCGGAACCCGGAATCTTGTTTAGAGATATTTCACCATTGCTTGAAAACGGTGAGGTTTACCGTGCTGCCACCGATAAAATTGTTGATTTTGCCAGAGAACGCAATGTCGAAATGATTGTTGGCCCTGAAGCCCGTGGATTTATCGTCGGCTGTCCGGTTGCCTATAAACTTGGAGTTGGATTTTCACCAGCTCGGAAGAAAAATAAGCTGCCAGGAGAAACTATTGAAGAGAGTTACGGACTGGAATACGGCAAATCGTCTCTCTATTTGCGTACGAACGCAGTTAAACCCGGTCAAAGGGTTTTAGTCACGGATGACCTTTTAGCCACTGGTGGGACCATTGATGCGACAATTCGACTGGTTGAAAAGCTGGGCGGAATTGTTGTTGGGACCGCATTTTTGATTGAATTGTCTGATCTAAAAGGTCGTGAGAAAGTAAAGGACTACGATTTCTTTACTTTGCTGAAATATTAATGTTAAAGCTCATTTGCGTCTATACAACGCGATCGAGCTTTTTTTATTGTCCAAAATGGCTCAGCTGTGACGTGGTCATCGTTGACAATAAAAAAAGTTCCACCGACAAATGTCGATGGAACCCTTACTGTTATTAAGGTGAGTACAGGATTTGAACCTGCGCGCCGGTATTAGCCGGTTCGCCGGATTTCGAGTCCGGTGCATTACCACTCTGCCAACTCACCACAACAGATTTCATTATATCAATTGTTATTCTGAATGTAAATTAGGTTTACTTGGAAGATGCAAATTTTGTCTTAAGGTAACCAATCACAGCAGGGAGCAAGGAGATTGCGACAATTCCGATGATCACCATTGAGAAGTTGTCCTTAACAACCGGAATGTTACCGAAGTAGTAGCCGGCACCACAACAAATTGCGACCCAGCTGAAACAGGCAAATAGATTATATTTAATAAATCGGTTGTATGGAAAGTCACTCGTTGCCGCAACAAATGGGATTAAGGTCCGGATAATTGGGATGAATCGACCAAAGAAGATTGCCATGGCTCCATATTTGTTAAAAAATTCGCGGGCTTTTGCCAGGTCCTTTTCTTTTATAAATTTGCCTAGCACTCGATGTCGGGGAATGATTTCGCCAAACTTGTTTCCAAAGAAGAAGTTCAGTGAATCTCCGCCAATCGAAGCGGCAAGAAAGATGACGACAAATATTCCGATGTTTAATCCGTAGGTGGCGTTAGCAGATAATGCAGCCGCTGCGAATAATAACGAGTCGCCAGGGAGAAATGGGAAGATAACCGCTCCGGTTTCGATAAAGATGATCGCAAATAGGATTAAGTATGTTGAGCTTCCAAAGGTATTAACAATGTTAATCAAGTGGTCATCAATGTGTAGTATAAAATCGATAAGGGTACTCAAGAAATCATTCCTTTCAAAATTTATAGTTGATTGTACCAAATTTCTTTACAAAATATCGCGTTCTTTTAGGGCCTTTACCAAAAAATAAGCTTTGTTGTGTATTTACGGTATTCACGATACAATTGTTAACAGTTTAAAAAAGGGATGATCAGATGAACCTAAAGGTAGGAATGAAGGTTTCGGGAGTGGTAACCGGAATTCAGCCCTACGGCGTCTTTGTCGATATAGGCGAACACCAACAGGGGTTGATCCATATATCGGAATGCCATTCGGGCTATGTAGCTGATATTTATCGGTTATTTAAAGTCGGTCAGCCGGTTAACGCACTCATTATTGATATTGATGAGTATTCTGGCAAGATCAGTTTGTCGACGAGAACAACCGCGGTTAATTATTCGGTCCTTCTCCACGCCAGGGGATTTAAGCCAAGGAAGATTCATTATTGGACCAATTATCAGCTTAGTTTGGGATTTAAGCCGATTGCGCGGAGCAAAAAGCAGTGGTTAAGCGATGCGAGAATCTTTTTTGAATGATTTGAAAGAAAGTCCTTGACCTGGGTATCACAAATTGGTAAAATATTTTTCGTTGTCAAATATCCAAACAAGTTTCTATGTGCTTCGAATTTTAAAAATTCAGCAAAAAACAACTTGATTTAAAATGGAAAATCTGATAATATTAAATAGTTGTCAAAAGCGAGAAACAAGCGCTTACGACAACATGTAGACCTTTGAAAACTGAACAAAATTTTCGACAAACAAATGTGCAGGGCGCTTCGATTTTTAATCGGAGCCAAACATTTGCGAAG
>NZ_JAXGWW010000009.1:0-20265 GCF_040773105.1 Lentilactobacillus sp. | reverse complement strand
TTTGTACCGGCTCTCAAGGTGAACCAATGGCCGCCCTTTCACGGATTGCCAACGGAACCCACCGCCAAATTTCGATTCAACCAGGCGACACGGTTATTTTTTCAAGTAACCCAATTCCTGGAAACACAACGAGTGTCAATAGTGTCATCAACAAGCTTGAAGAAGCCGGCGCAAACGTGATTCATGGCCGGGTCAACAACATTCACACTTCCGGTCACGGAGGCCAGGAAGAACAAAAGCTGATGCTTCGCTTAATGAAGCCTAAGTTCTTCATGCCAATTCATGGTGAGTATCGAATGCTCAAGATTCATACCGAATTAGCTGAGCAGTGCGGGGTTCCGCTGGATCACAGCTTTATCATGCAAAATGGTGATGTACTTGCCCTTTCAAAAGATACGGCCAGAATGGCTGGTCACTTCACGGCCGGTGATGTTTACATTGATGGCAGCGGAATTGGCGATGTGGGCAACCTTGTTCTAAGAGATCGTCAACTTCTTTCAGAAGAAGGAATTGTAGTCGTTGTCGCCACCATCAACTTGGACCACCAGGAAATTCAGTCTGGTCCGGATATTCTTTCACGGGGATTTGTTTACATGAGAGAGTCCGGCGAGCTTTTGGACGAAGGCCGCAGAAGAGTCTTTAAGACCATCCGCAAATCAATGAGAGCAAAGAAGGCAACTGAGTCTTCTATTAGAAACGCTGTGATTGACGACCTGCAGGAATTCTTGTACACCAAGACTGAACGCCATCCGATGATCTTACCAATGTTAATCATGAATGGTGGTCAAAAGTAGATTTTGTTAGTTATTAATCAGAGAGTGGGACAAACGGTTTTTTGATCCCAGAACTTAAGCCCAGCAATCGATTATTCCTGGTTTTGGAATGATTGGTTGCTGGGCTTAAGTGGCAGGAAACAGCCGATTGGCCACTCCCTTTCTCTACATATGTAATTTAGTCAGTTGGTTACTTTCAGCAAAGTTGGGAGCATCGTCAGAAATGGAATACTTTATTATTATGAACTTGTGTGCTGGCGGAAATAATGGGCAGAAAATCTGGCCTCAAATTAAGGAACAACTAAATGCTGCACACGCCTCCTATCGAGTTGTCTTTACGGAGTATACCGGCCACGCCGTTCTGTTAACGCAACAACTGCTTACCAGAATCGATGCCACCCATGTAACTGACGCCGTCATCATCGCCGCTGGAGGAGATGGAACATTACACGAGACGCTTCTAGGCTGCAAACGTTACTATCACGACCACGCATCGAACCAGCAAGTGCCCATTGCTTTTTTGCCAGTTGGATCAGGGAATGATTTTGCACGGGCGCTCAAGCTTCCCCGCCACTGGCAGCAGGCACTCAATAATATTTTAGCCTGCAAACAAGCAACCATGATCAATGTCGGCCATTATATCGACCTTGATAACCAGATTGATGGCTTCTTCACCAATAATTTTGGAATTGGGTTTGACGCAACGGTCGTTCATCTTGCCAACCATTCTTCACTAAAACATCATCGTTTTTGGGGGAAATTTTCATATATAGCGTCTATATTGAATGTCATCATCAATTTCAAAGGCTTCCAAGCCGATATTCAGCTAGATTCAAACCAGCAACTAACCTTTAAAAAGACCTTTTTGCTGACGACGACAAATATTCCTTACTTTGGCGGTGGCATCGACATTGTGCCCGACGCATCGGTCTTAAATCCGAATTTGGATCTGGTCATTGTTGAAAAACCAAGCCTGTGGCAATTGATTTTATTCATATCTATGCTATTTTTAAAGAGACACTTGCGGCTCAAATTCATTCACCATTTCAATCAAAAACAATTGGTCGTCCATACAAGAGACGATCGGTTGGGTCAAATTGATGGTGAGGAATTAGGCGAACGGACTTATCATATTAAGTTCGACACCGTTAAGTACCCCTTCTGGATCGGCCACAATTAACCACTCAGAAATTCTAACTATGAGGTAATTTCATGTATTCGACAAGCTACCTACTCTTTCAATCGTTAACAGCTGTTGCCTTGGGTGACGCACTTGGGTTTCCAATCCAACACGAGAAACGCACGAACTTGTTTGATGACCCGATCAGGGAAATGGTCGACCATCGCGTCATTGATGTGCCAGCTGGCACCTGGTCCGACAACACGTCGCTATCAATCGCGTCACTGGTAAGCTTGACCTTTGGATACAATTTGTACGACCTCATGACCCGTTACTCACAGTGGTTTCACTTTGGGGACTATACCCCCTTCAATCATTCTTATGGGAGTGACTGCACGACAATTCAAGCAATTAAACGCTTCGATGCCGGCACCGCCCCTGAGCTTTGCGGTTCGACTTCTCCGGACTGTGATAACAATACGACTTTAAAACGGCTGATGCCACTGGCGTTTTTCATCCTAACCAAAAATCCTCACTACCAATTTGATGGTGAATCCGCCCAATTAATTCATTCCTACACGGCTACGACCAACCGAACTCCAAAAAGTTTTGTTGCCGCCGGCTTGCTGACAAACGTGATTATTAGGCTCATTCAAAATCCCAACAAATACGCCATGCTAAGGGCTGTCAAAGAAGTCCTGGACTATTACCGCTCCCAGCCCGAATACAGCACCCAGGTGCCGTTTTTCGAGCAATTAGAGGAGTCTCATTTCCTTCGACAGTCAAGCACGAAAATCACTGCTTCAGAAGATGTCGTTGATACTTTAAATTCTGTTTTTTGGTGTTTGATGAACTCCGAGCAATATAACGTTGCTGTGTCCAAGGCGGTCAACTTTGGCAGCGATGCAGCAACGATCGGCTCGATCACATCAATGTTGGCATCACTTTTGTATGCCCCAGTAACATTCCCGGAAAGTTGGTTAGCCAAGCTCCAGGGAAGACACCAAATCAAAATTGCTGTCTCAGTGGCATTATTATCGGATTATTTTTAAAACCGCAATAAAGGCCTGGTACACCTCCCTCAATGGGGATGATGTTACCAGGCCTTTTATCATGCCAAGGTGTCCATAAGCATTTGATGCACTCAGACAAAAACAAAAAAGCCTCACCGCAATGCGGATCGACTCTTGTTTTAGACTAATCCTCTGAAGCATCCATTGCTTCAAGGATCATATTTAACTGCATGCATTCTTGATTCAGCTGCTTCATTTCGTTCCCAAATTGTGGGTTAATGACCTCAGTCGTGTTTGAATCTTTTGCGATTGACTTAATCTTACTTGCTTCTTCAGACTTCAATTGATCAAGCTTTGAGGATGCCTCTTGGTATTCTCTAAGAATTTCTAACTTGTTACTCATCGCTTAAAACCCCTTTGAACGTAAAATGTTAATTTCCGTAAAATCAAATCGAACATCTAACGCAGTCATGTTAATAACTTTTTAACATTTCCTGCTAACGACTGGTTATAATACCAGATAAAATCCAAGAAAGCAATACTTTACTAAAAAACAATCCTCATAGATGGATCAAACTAATCATTTTCGCTGTTATGACTTATATTCATTTTCAATTTCTGCGGCCGTTGGAATCGATGGTAAGGCGCCTAAACGCTGAACCGTAATTGATGAAGCCTGCTGAGCGTACACCAGAGCCTCTTCAATATTTGACAAGTCCTGATTGACTTTCGAACTAAAAGCGCCAATAAACGTATCTCCGGCGGCAGTTGTATCCTTAGCTTGGACCTTGAATGCCGGCACAAATCCACTGTCTGAAGGGGTGTGATAGTAGGCCCCGCGATCACCAACGGTAATAATTAGATGAGCAATGCCCATCTGCGCAAATTTATCAGCATTGGCATCCATCGAAGCGGTGTCATTGACTTCAATTCCGGTCAAAGTCGCACTTTCAGTTTCGTTTGGAACGATCAGATCGGTCACTTCCAGTAAGCCATCAATGATCTTTGAAGCGGGCGCCGGATTCAAAATGGTTGTCACGCCATGTTTTTTAGCAAGCTTGAATGCTTCATACGTGACCTCTTGAGGGGTTTCAAATTCGGAAATCAGGATATCAGCACTTTCGATTAAGGATTCGCTCTTAGCAAGCATCCCAGTCTCCATTGCTTGATTGGCACCACCGTATACCATGATGCTATTTTGCCCTTGACTATCCAGCAGAATGACCGCCGATCCGGTTCCGTGAGCTTGATCGACAGCTACGTGGTCCGTGTTAATGCGATCATTTTTCAATGCATCAATCATAAACTGACCGTTGCCATCGTCGCCAACTTGACCAATAAAGCTGGTAATCGCTCCTGAGCGAGCAGCAGCGACCGCTTGGTTGGCACCCTTGCCACCCGCAGAATTGGTTTTGCTTCTGGCGCTAATCGTTTCACCCGGTTTGGGCATCTGGTCAATGTGCAGTGTTGTGTCAACGTTTAAGCTTCCAAGTACAACCACTTTATTTGTCATAGTTTAGTCCCTCTAAATCCTTTAATGTAGTGTGTTAAAACCTTTAACTAAATTCTATCAGAAATCAGATTATTTAACAACTGGGTTTCATCAACTTAACTTTTGAACACTTTGTCGTTCCACCAGATGAACCGGCAGCGATACTTTTTGAATCGGCTGGTCGGTATTTTCGATTCGGTTAATAATCATCTGAGCAGCATGGGTTCCCATCTCAAAAGCAGGCTGGTGAACCGTCGTCAACTTGGGATAAACGTATTCACCCAAGTCAATGTCATCGTAACCAACAACTGAAACGTCATCGGGAACCGTCAGCCCCGCCTCTTTAATACCACGATACAAGCCAATCGCAATTTCATCGTTAATACCAAATATCGCGGTGGAATGATTTTGCAGCGCTTGCGAGGCCGCATCATAGCCGCCCTTTTTGGTGAGGGCTGTTTGGATAATATTTTCTTCAGGAATTGGTGTGCCGTTCTTCTCAAATCCGGCCAAAAATCCCTGAAGTCGTTCCTGTAGATTTAAAGTCGGCTTTTCTGCACACACAACCGTGACGTTGGTATGTCCATTTTCAATCAAATAGTCGGCTAACAAACCGCCACCCAGTTGATTGTTGGCCTCGACCCGATCGCCTTTAACCACCGGCGCCTGGTCAATCAACAGGTAGGGAATCCCGTTTTGCTTTAAAATATTATCAATGTAATTAATGTCAGACACCGCTGAGGCGATTATCATGCCGTCTGCAGCCCTTCTAACCGATTCGAATAAGTAGTGCGACTCTTGTTCCTGACTGTTGTTAGAGCCAAAAATAAGCGGTATATAGTCCTGATTAATTGCCTCAGCTTCAATTCCACGCAAAAACCGGCTGAAAAACGGGTTATTAATATTGGGAACCAGTACCCCGATAGTTCGACCACTTTTCATGATCAGGCTTTGAGCGTTAAAATCCGGTACGTAACCCATTTCCTTCTGCAGTTGCTTGACCTTTTCAACGGTCTTACTGCTGAAACGAGCTGATTTTCCGTTAAGGATCTGTGAGACCGTCGTTACAGAAACGTTGGCCCGAGCGGCTAAATCTGTTATTGTCACTTTTTTCGTCATCGTCATTTCTCCATTCACAGATAACTGTCTTCTAAGTTGATTATACCAAAAAAATAGCGTTAAACCGGTTTAATCCCAATTTAACGCTATTTCAAGTTAATTATTTAATGTAAAATGATAACTCGCGGTTATTCCTTAACGATCTTATCGATCTGCTCGAGTTCATCAGAAGTGAAATCAAGGTTCGAAAGCGCCTTTAAGTTGTCTTCCAAGTGGTTGATCTTGGAGGCGCCGGTCACAACACTGGCAACCGTCTTATCATGCAACAACCATGCCAATGACATCTGGGCCAAATTTTGACCACGGTTCTGGGCAATTTCATTAAGTTGATTTAATTTCGTAACCAGTTCATCTTTGCCATGCTTCATGACAAATTCGTTACTCCAATGAATCTTAACGTCATCGTCCATTCCCTTGAGGTACTTATCTGTCAGTAAGCCTTCTGCTAACGGACCGTATGCAACCAGCGCTTTATGATTCTGGCTGAGTGTGTCTAACAGCCCATCGTCTTCAATACCGCGATTTAGCATGTTGTATGAAGCTTGGTTGACCACAAATGGTGTGTGGAGTTCTTTGAAGTAGTTGATAATCTCAGCAGTCTGCTTGGCATTATAGTTTGAAATCCCAATGTAGAGCGCTTTTCCTGAACGAACAATTTCGTCAAGTGCTTCGGCAGTCTCTTCAAGGCTGGTCTCTGGATCAAATCGATGACTGTAATAAATATCGACATAATCCAAGCCCATCCGCTTCAAGCTGCCGTCCAGCGCGTTGACCAAAGTCTTCTTGGAAGAAAAGTTACCGTAAGGACCAGGCCACATATTGAAGCCAGCCTTGGTGGTAATCACCAACTCATCACGATAAGGTTTCAAATTTGCGCGGTAAACTTCACCAAACATTCTTTCAGCTGCCCCAGCACTGGGGCCGTAATTATAAGCATTGTCAAAGCTAAAGATTCCTAGGTCAAAGGCCTTCAAAATGACTTTCTCGCTGTCACCGTAATTGGCGTCATCGCCAAAACTGTGCCACAATCCAAATGATAATGCCGGCAATTGAAGTCCAGAATTACCTGCCCTTCGTACCACTGCGTTTTCATAACGATCGTCATTTGCCTTATACATAAATTCAACCACCTCGTAAAATATTTTTATCTACCAAACAGCTTCCCAACTGATTTGTGATTATGGATCAAGGAAATTGCTTCGCCAAACAAATTGCCGACAGGAACAACTTCCAGCTTTTCAAACTGATCGGCCTTGGAAATGCTGATAGAATCTGTCACGATCACTTTTTTAATTGGTGAATCTTGGAGTCGTTGTTGCGCATCCCCGGAAAATACCGCGTGAGTCGCCACAGCAAAGACATCCGTTGCGCCGGCCTTTTTGAGGGTCTCTGCTGCAATCGTCAATTTGAAGGCGGTATCGATCATATCGTCAACGATAATTGCCCGTTTGCCACTCACACTACCAATCACCGATTCAGGAACCGTTGTTGAATCCTCAGGTGAGCGGTTATCGATAATTGCAATCGGGGCACTGAGCAGTTCAGCAAACTTCCGTGCTCTGGAAACACCCGTATGATCAGGAGAAACCACCACGACGTCTGAACTATTGTGCTCGGCAACAAAATAATGGGCCAACAGCGTGTCCGCCTTAAGATGGTCAACGGGAATGTTGAAGAACCCCTGAATCTGATCGGCGTGCAAATCAAGTGCAACCACACGGTCAACGCCGTCCATTTCCAAGAAAGAAGCCACTAATTTAGCTGTAATTGGTTCTCGGGAACGGGCTTTTCGGTCAGCTCTCGAATACCCATAGTATGGGATGACCACGTTAATCGACTTGGCACTTGCCCGGCGGACAGCATCAACCATGATCAGTAACTCCATTAAATTCGAGTTGACGGGATCGGAAACGGATTGAACGATATAGACTTCGTCGCCGCGGATACTTTCGTCAACGCTGATTTTAATTTCATCGTCACTGAACTTTTCAACGGTCGCTTTACTGAGTGGGACACCGACTGCTTTACTAATTTCCTCAGCCAAGTGGCGGTTGGAATTCAAAGAAAATAATTTAAGATTGGGATGCGTGTTTGATTCGGCCATGATATCCTCCAAGTATTCTTCTTTACCAATATAGTTAAATTTTACCATATTTTGACATGATGATTGAAAGATTTCGCCGTTAAGTTAGGATTTCATAAAGTCTTTCGGCGAGACGTCCGCCATGCCAATCATCGGATCGATGACGTTTTGATTGATGACATCGGTCGTCAAATGATCCGGAAGGCCGGCCGCTTGTGAGCCGGCTGAAGACGGATCATCTGCTTGGACCAAATCATCGTCTGGATCACCAATGTCAGCAGGTTTGTCCCCAACAACGCCAATCGTATCGACGAGTCGTTTGACCAGACTGGTTTGTCGGTTAACCGATACGCTTTTGACGCACTGTTCAAAAGCTTCTTTTTCGCCCAGCATAATTAAGAAATCACTGGCACGGGTTACCGCGGTATACAGCAGGTTTCGCTGCAACATTCGTGAAAACTGCCAGACGATCGGTAAAATCACCATCTTGAACTCGCTACCTTGTGCCTTATGAATTGACGTACAGTAGGCCAAGGTAAATTGGGTCCACTCATTATTCTCATAAGTGACCTCAGTTTCATCAAAATCAATGGTAATTTTGTTCGGAGATTTTTGGCCCTTGGGCGCTTCCATCCCGACGATGATACCAAGGTCACCGTTAAAAACATTGCGCTCGGGATTATTAACCAGCTGCAAAACTTTATCGCCAATCCTGTAAGTATGATCACGAATTGTGACCGACTTTTTGGACGGCTTTTGATCCTGCCAGACATTTTGGACAATGTCATTAATTCGATCGATGCCGGCCCGACCACGATACATTGGTGCCAACACTTGGACATCCATCAAACCAAAGCCCTTTTGCCTGGCCCGATTAGTGACCTGTTCAATCACGGAGCCAATTTGATTTTCGTTGCAGGGAATAAAGGATCGATCCGATTGATTATCCGTAAAGTTCGCCGACAAATGCCCGCTGTGAATATCATGGGCCAATTGAATGATCGACGAGCCGCTTTCCTGTCGATAAATCGTATCAAGTTGCATCGCCGGAATTTGTTTGGAGACAAGCAAATCGTGGAAAACCTGTCCGGGACCAACTGATGGCAGCTGATCTTGATCCCCCACCAACACAACCTGCATGTGGTTGGGAATGGCTCGAACCAATGAGCGGAAGAGGTAAGTGTCGACCATCGACATCTCGTCAATAATCAATAAACTACCCTCAATATCTTTGGTTCCGGTCACGTCGTTAGACTCCCGACCATTGAGTCCCAACAACCGGTGAATGGTGCTGGCCGGAAGTCCGGTGGATTCGGTCATGTGTTTGGCAGCCCGACCAGTCGGTGCCGCCAAGACAATTGGAAACGGCTTATCTTTATAGGCGTTGATATCCAGTGAATACTCATGAAGGCGGGCATAGGTGTTGACAATCCCATTGATGATGGTTGTTTTCCCTGTCCCCGGGCCACCCGTCAGGATAAACACCGGCGACTGAATGGCCTGAATGATCGCAGCGACTTGAGAGTCGTCATAGTTAATATCGAATTTTTTCTCAACGACTCGAAGTTGCTTTTTAATCGCGTCTTCTTTGAGCTGATCCTCATCGTCCTTATTTTTAATGACCCGATTGAGATGATCGGCAATCTGGACTTCCGCGTTATACAAGCGGGTTAAGTAAATCCGGTTTTCTTCGCCAATCACTTTACCTTCTTTAGCAAGGGCCACCAAGCTGGCAGCGAGCTTTTTGCCGGAAATCTGTTGTTCAGAATTGCCTTCCAATACGCTCGAAGCCATCTCAATCAAGGGCTGAGTCGTGGTGTAAGTATCGCCATTTTTTAAGCAGAGTTCATTAATCGCGTACATCAAGCCGGCCCGAATCCGCTCGTCGGAATCAGGAACCAAGCCCAATTTAAGGGCAATCGCGTCGGCCCGTTTAAAACTAATGCCGTCAATATCTTCAACTAACTGATAAGGATTGTTGGCGATGATTGTCAACGCGTCTTCATGGTATTTTTGATAAATCGAGGACGCAATCGCACTGGAAAAGCCATAGCTATTGAGGCCCACAATGACTTTTTCCAACCCATCGTCAGAATCAAGATTATCGATAATGGCCGAACGTGACTTGGGGCTGATCGGAACGTCATCCAACACCCGGCTGTCCGCCGTGATTTTTTCAATCGCGTCATCACCCAGGGCATCCACGACCCGTTCGGCGGTTTTTTTACCAACCCCTGGGAATCGATCTCCCGAAAGATACTTGATGACGCCCTCTTGAGTGGTCGCAATTAAGCTTGAATAATTGGTCGCTTGAAATTGCTTGCCATACCGGGGATGGTCAACTAACTTTCCCATAAAATGATAACTGTTTTCTTCAACCAAATCCCCGAAACTGCCAGTCACGACGATCTCGTCTTCCGGCCAATTAATATTGGTATCCGTAATTTCGACCAAAACCACTTTATAAAAACTGTCGTTACTCGAAAAGAAGATCGCCTTTAAGCGGCCATCAACGTATTGTGGTTCGTTATTATTTTGTTGTGAACCAAATAAATCCATTGCCTGATCCAAGCTGATCCTCCTTCAAATAGCTAATGCACTTCAGTCGTTCTTCTTATCCTTATTAAGTTGAATGACTTTTTCAATATCCTTTAACTTTTCCTGGCCGCGATTAAAGTAGTCGGGATCGGCACGCTTCGCCTTTTCAAAGTAGGGTTCAAATTCCTCGCCATTAACCATTGCAACCAGGCCACGGTTAAAATTCGCCTTGCCATTGTCGGGTTGCGTTTTTAAAACGATATCATAAAACTCACCGGCTTGGGCGAAGTTCCCAAGCGCCAACAGGTTGTCACCAATCATTTGGTTAACGTCTGGATCATTATGATGTGAACTTTGCGCAGATAAGGCAAAAACCATCGCCCGTTTGTTATCCCCTTTTGCCATGTAGCTTTGGGCCAACATAATATAAGCTTCTCCTTGAAGCTTCTTATCGGCAATTTCTTGAAAAATCTTAATGGCCTTATCGTATTCTGCCGCCGCATAATAGACATTTCCAAGGCCAAACTTCAAGGTATCCTGAACGTCTTGCGTCGCCTGATCAAATAAGCCGAGTGCCTTCATTAAAAGTTCTTCGGCCTGTTCATAATCCTTTGCTTCAACCAGAAAAGTCGCTAAATCATAGTAATTGTGGTAGTTATCCGGATCCTGATCCACTTTTTTGACCAGTTCATGAATAGCTGCTTTGGCCTTTGCTTCTTCAGCCTCACGTTTCTTAGTATAAATACGTTGATTCTCTTGATTTTTTTCTTGTAACTTTTTAATTTTATCAGAATTATTATTTGCCATATGCTCACCTAGACCAAATCTGTTGGGTCCAATTTTTTATTTAAATAGCTGGTATCATTCCAGTCTAACAACTGATAGGTTTTCCCCTGGTCGTTACTCTGTAAAATCGTGGTGCTGGTGTTGGCCAAACCGCCACGCTTTCTCAGGTCCGGTAACGGGACTCCCAGCAACGCATTGATTTCCGCGTTCAATGCGGCGCCATGAGAGACGATCATCACGTTGTCGTCTGGATAACGGTTGACAATGGCAGTGATTGCCGGCGTCATCCGATTAATGACGTCTTGGTAGCTTTCACCACCAATTTCACCCGGCTGATACAAATCCGGATGATTGCGAAAATCTTCGAATTGCTTGGGGTAGGTCCGCTTCACGTCGTCAAACTTTTGACCTTCCATTTTTCCAAGGTGGAATTCTTCCAGTCTTGAAAGAAGTGAAATGTTGGCGTGCTTCTTAAGTTTGCGATTAATTCGGGCAGCCGTCACTCGCGCCCGTTTGATGGGGCTTGAATAAATATGGGCAAACGTGACTTTTTGAAAATATTTTCCTAACGCTTCCATTTCAGCATAACTTTGGGGAAGCAGCGGTGAATCCCCGCCAGCACCTTGATAGCGGCTTTCAAGATTCCATTCCGTTTTACCGTGTCTAACAAAGTACAGTTTAGTCAATTTTCTTTCCTCCCAAACGATTTTAGCTTCTTACATTATGACAGGAAAGGGCCATGATTTCAAAACTGAAAATAAATTTCTTAATAAATTTGGCTTTCATGAATTGTTTCCAAAGTCGTTGGTGCGAGATGTTATCAAAAATAACCCAACCCAAAATAAAAAAGTTGACGCAATCGTCAACTTTTTTCATTATACATACTGCAATTCCTTGGCCTGCTTATAAGCAGCGTCAATAATCGCAGAACCCAAGCACTCGTCACCGTCATAAAAGACAACTGCTTGACCGGGTGTAATGGCACGAACCGGTGCGTCAAAGTCAACGCGAACCGATTTGCCATCATCACTGATGTGAACCGTCACGCCGGTGTCTTTTTGGCGATATCGGAACTTGGCGGTGCAGTGGAAGTCTTTGCCGCGGTCAAGGGTGTTGACCCAATGGATATCTGACGCCTCAAGGTAATCAGCGTATAACAGTGGATTATGGTAACCCTTGCCCACGTATAAAATATTCTTCTTCAAATCTTTGCCGACAACGAACCATGGCTGATTATCAATTCCATCGCCACCGATTCCAAGACCCTTTCGTTGGCCGATCGTGTAGTACATCAAGCCGTCGTGTTGGCCCTTGACTTCACCGTCGACGGTCATCATCTTACCAGGGGTTGCTGGTAGATAGTGGCCCAAGAAGTTCTTAAAGTTCTTCTCGCCAATAAAACAAATCCCAACGGAATCTTTCTTATCAGCAGTGGCCAACCCAGCTTCTTTGGCAATCTTTCGGACGTCCGGCTTGACCATATTGCCAATTGGAAACATCACTCGATCAAGCTGATCAGCGGAAAGCTGGCTCAAGAAGTAAGTTTGGTCCTTGTTGCCATCGGATGCCCGCAACAGATGGTTGTGGCCATCTTCGTCACGAGTCAATTGCGCATAGTGTCCGGTCGCAATGTAATCGGCACCCAATTCCAAGGCGTAGTCCAAAAATGCCTTAAACTTGATTTCCTTATTACAAATCACGTCAGGATCGGGTGTTCTGCCCTTTTTGTACTCATCCAAGAAATACGTGAACACACGGTCCCAGTACTCCTTTTCAAAGTTAACAGAATAATATGGGATGCCGATCCTGTTAGCGACTTTAGCAACGTCTTTATAGTCTTCGGTTGCAGTACATACGCCGTTTTCATCAGTATCATCCCAGTTCTTCATGAAAACGCCAATCACATCGTATCCTTGTTGTTTGAGCAGGTAAGCGACGACAGATGAGTCGACCCCTCCGCTCATACCAACAACAACCCGAGTTTGACTGTTGTCTTGCATAAAACCACCATCATTTCAATTAGATTCTGGAGAATCCACGAGTTGAAGGTCGTAATTTCCAGTAAATTTAATAATAACGCATTCTTGAAGTGAATGCTACTTATTGTAAGTAGAAATTAGCTGCCAAGAAATTCTTCAATCAGGCTCTGAACAGCTTGGTTGTCTTCCGGCTTGCCGATGGTAACGCGCAGCCAGTCCTGGCGTAAACCGTTCCGAAGTAAATAACCGTGTGCCAGCAAATATTGATGAAGTTCATCTGCATCCCCACCTTTAACCTGAAAGAAAATGAAGTTCGTAGCCGAATCATAAAATGGCAGTCCAGCTTTAATCAAGAAGTGCTCCCATTTTTGGCGCTCAGAAATAACCTGTTTGACTGTCGACTGAACAAACGATTGGTCCTTAAAAGCAGCCGTGGCGGCAATTTCTGCAAAAGTACTCAAGTTGTAAGGCAGCCGAACCGCTTGCAGGTAGCCGATTAACGGTTCCGAACAAACCGCAAAGCCAACCCGGAAGTTGGCCAGGCCGTACGCTTTGGAAAAAGTCCGAAGCACCACCAAATTACGGAACTGATGCGTCAACCCGATCACAGAATCGCGGGCGTTGCCGGTAAAATCAATATAGGCTTCATCGACAATCACCGTCACTGTTTCAGGAACGTTTTCTAAAAAGGACTGGATCAGGTTGGGGCCCAAGAATGTTCCGGTCGGATTATTAGGATTACAGAGCCAAATCATGCTGGTTTTGTCGGTGATTTCGTTTGCCAACGCGTTTAAATCAATCCGGCCGGATTCATCCAGGGCAACCGATTTTAATGTCGCTCCCTCAATTTGGGAGTGCAGCGCGTATTCTGAAAACGTTGGCTCCGGATCCAGAACGTCGTCACCCGGTTTCAAAATGACCCGGCATAATAATTCAATGATCTCATCCAGCCCGTTGCCAAAGATCAGCTGCTGCTCGCTAATATCAAACTGCGAGGCAATAATCGACCGGAGTTCAGCAGCGTTGCTATCCGGATAAAGGTTGGCGTCTTCGTAGTGCCACTTGTCCAACGCCTTGGCCACATCAGGTGACGTCCCAAACGCATTTTCGTTGGCCGATAGTCGAACCAGCTGCTTTAAGCCCGCCTTTTCTTTCAATTGAGCCAACGTCAACTCCGGAATATAGGGCTTTAAGTGTTTAACGGCTTCTTTGACCATCCTCACCACTCCTTAATTTGTTTACGGTCCCGGGTGATACTCTTCTTGCCTTCACGGCTGGCTAACTCCTGCTTAATCTGATCAGGCGTAATGCCGCGTTCTGCCATCAATACCTCAACGTGGTAGGCCAAATCGGCCACTTCCAAAATAAAGTCCGGATCGGATGGGTTCTTTGCGGCAACCACCACCTCAGTGGCCTCCTCACCGATTTTCTTCAAAATCTTATCGAGGCCCTTGGTAAACAAATAATCCGTGTATGAGCCTTTCTCGGGGTTATTTTTCCGCTCTAAAATTAATTGGTATAATTCGTCTAAATCTTGCATACTATTCCTCCTCGTTTGCAACAGGTAAAATTGTTCGGTAAAAGCAGCTGGTGTGCCCAGTATGACAAGCCGGGCCAGCCGGGATGACCTTCATTAATAACGTGTCTTCATCACAGTCAATGTCAATTGAGACAATCTGTTGGGTGTTACCGCTGGTTGCCCCCTTGTGCCACAGCTCTTTTCGACTTCGTGACCAAAACCAGGTTTGTCTGGTTTTGAGGCTCAAATTAAAACTTTCTTCATTAACATAAGCCATCATCAAAACCTGTTTGGTCCGATCATCAATGACAATCGTCGGCACTAATCCATCCGGGTACTTTTCAAAATTTGGTGTTAACGTACGATCACCCCTTTTGTTCTTAAATCCTGTTTGACTTGTGGAATTGTCAGTTCGCCAAAATGAAAAACTGACGCTGCCAGCGCCCCATCGACGTCTGTTTTGGCAAAGACTTCCGAAAAATCATTGATTTGGCCACAGCCACCGGAAGCGATAACCGGAACGTTGACGGCGGCCGTTAACTGCTGGTACAAGGCAATGTCGTAGCCGCTTTTGGTGCCGTCCTTATCCATGCTGGTGACTAAGAGCTCACCCGCACCGCGCCGGACACCTTCTTTGGCCCACTCGATCGCATCCAAATCAGTTTGCTTGCGGCCGCCGTTAACGTAAACATCGTAGCCTTGTCGAACAGGATTCCATTTGGCATCAATGGCTAAAACAACACATTGGGCGCCAAATTTTTCTGCCCCCTGGGTAATGAGGTCTGGATCACTGACCGCCGCGGAATTAACCGCCGTCTTGTCGGCGCCTGCCTTGAGTAAGTTCTGCATATCGTCAACGTTGTGAATCCCACCGCCAACGGTCAGGGGCATAAAAACCTGACTGGCGACTTCTTCAATCGTCGCCACAATCGCTTTTCGTTTCTCGTTGGTTGCGGTGATATCCAAAAAGACTAATTCATCGGCCCCCTGCTTTTGATAAGCAGCCGCAATTTCAGTGGGGTCACCGACGTCTTGCAAATTAACAAAGTTGACGCCTTTTTTAACTCTGCCGTGATCAACGTCCAGGCAGGGAATAATTCGTTTAGCTAACACGTGCGTTCACCTCCGCTAACGTTTGTAAGGGTAAGTCTCCAGTGGCCATGGCCTTGCCGACAATTGCGGCTTTAATGCCGGCCGCTTCAAGTTGTTGTAAATCCGCCACGTTTCGAATACCGCCCGAGGCAATGACGGTGACTTCTGGAAATTTCACTTGTAATTGGCTCAACTGCGCCGTGTTGGGGCCCGACATGGTGCCGTCACGGGAAATGTCGGTGACAATAAAGGTCTCAACTCCAAACGCAGCCATCGAGGCCATCAGCGAAGCCATTTCCACCTGGCTTTGTTCCAGCCAACCGGAGACGGCGACCTGGCCATTTTTGCCATCAATTCCAACGACAATCTGATCGGCACCAAACTGGTTAATCGCCGATTGAACCAGCTTGGGGTCGTTCAATGCGGCTGACCCCAGGATGACCCGGTCAACGCCGGACGTCAGGTAGGCATTAATCTGAGACATTGAGCGAATCCCGCCGCCAACTTCAACCTTGAGGTCGGTTTGCTCACAAATCTGCTCAATGATTGTTCGATTGACTGGTCGGCCGGACTTGGCCCCATCCAAATCGACTAAATGGAGGTTGGTCAGTCCCGCCTGTTCAATGCTGACGGCTTGTTCAACCGGAGATTGACTGATGACGGTTGTTTGCTTGAAGTCCCCTTGATACAGGCGGACGCTTTGCTGATTTTTCAAATCAATTGCGGGAATAATCTGCATTTTCAACCAACTCCTTAAATTTCGTTAAGCCTGCAAGTCCAACCGTCCCACTTTTTTCGGGGTGAAATTGCATGCCGATCACATTTTCTTTGCGGACAATACTGGGGATGCTTACCCCGTAATCAACGGTGGCGAGGATATTAGCCGGATCCGTTTTGGCATAGTAGGAATGAACGAAGTAGCTGAACTGGCTATCAAATACGTCTGCCAATGGGTCTGCTTGCGTGACTTGATTTTGATCCCATCCCATATGGGGAACCTTAACGCCCAAATTATCGGGAATTGCAACGACTCGCCCTGGAATCAGGCCTAGGCCGTCAGTTTGGCCAAACTCGTCACTTTTTTCAAATAAAACCTGCATCCCCAGGCAAATGCCGAGAATCGGAATTTTGGAACTGGCGGCTTCTTGAATCACCGTCACCAGGCCACGTTCTTTTAATGACAGCATGGCTTTTTTAAACGCACCAACGCCTGGTAAAATCAGACCGTCTGCACTTAAGATTTGTGCAGGATCAGCACTTAAAACACTATCGACTCCCAGATAATCCAACGCTTTTTTAACGTTTCGCGTGTTTCCGGTGTCATAATCAATCACAACAATCATTAGATAACCCCCTTGGTTGACGGAATCCCCTTTATCTCAGGATTTAAGCTGACAGCGGCTCGCAGCGCCCTTCCCAACGCCTTAAACAGCGTTTCGATTTTATGGTGGGTATTTCTGCCGTACAACACTTCGGCATGTAAATTCAGCTCGGCATTAAACGCAAACGCTTGGAAGAAATCCTCGGTTACTTCAGTATCGTAGCCACCAAGGTGGTCGTTATCAAATTCGGCTTTGAATACCAGATAAGAACGCCCTGAAAGATCAATTACCACCCGACTCAAGGTTTCGTCCAGCGGAATTAGTGCGGAGCCGAACCGCTCAATGCCGGCTTTGTCGCCAAGGGCTTGTTTTAACGCCATCCCCAGCGCAATGCCGACGTCTTCGGTTGTATGGTGCGGATCAACATCCAAATCGCCTTTGGCCTTGACGACCAAGCCGAAGCGCCCATGGCGGGCAAACGCATCAAGCATATGGTTAAAAAAACCAATTCCGGTGTCAATTTGAATTTTTGAATAGTCGTCCAAGTTTAGTGTTAGGTCAACCTGAGTTTCGTTTGTATTTCTAGAAATCGTTGCCTGTCTCATTTTGGTCACTCCTTGATTAAATTAGATTGTGCTGATTGTTGGTCGGCACGCTGTAAATTCGTGATGAGTTGCTTGATCTGTGGCTGATACTGGCGAAGCGCCAATCGGTTGACGACCAACTTGGTGTTGACCGGCTGAAGCCGTGCATAGACTTGAAGATGATTTTCTCTAAGGGTATTTCCGGTTTCGACAATGTCGACGATCGCATCCGCCAAGCCAATCAGCGGCGCCAGTTCAACCGAGCCTTCAATTTTAATGATTTCAACATCCTCACCAATCCCTTGAAAATAACGCTTGGTGATGTTGGGATACTTGGTCGCGATAATCTTTCGCCGGTGGGCCTGAGGGTCAAAATCCGAAGTCGATGCCAGAACGAACCGGCATTTGCCAACACTCAGATCAAGCATGGCGTACTGGGAATTTTGTTGCTCATCAAGAATGTCGCTGCCGACAATCCCAATTTGAACCGATCCGTTATTGAGATAGGTCAAGACGTCCGGGCCCTTCACCAAAATAATTTCGTAACGGGGATCTTCATCAAAGATCAATCGCCGTTGTTTGTTTCGAATACCGTCACAATTGATCCCACTTGCTTCTAGTAACGGAACTACCTGCTGTTCGGTACGGCCTTTAGTTAAGGCAATTTTTAATCGTTTCATTATTTCACCTGCTTTGTTAAATCAATCAGTTGACTGCCGTTTCCGGCCGCCAGTCGTTTGGCAGCTTCACGATCGTCCGTCAGACAGAGGGTTGAATTCGGCGTTTTGGCCAACATTTCAACGGCTGCTTCCCACTGGTCATCGTTGAAGAAGATCAGTGACTGCGGTGTGTCTGCCGGAAGTGCGGTGCGTTCAACCAACGAATCAACGTCGAAAGCAACGCCCACCGCGGAAGTCTTGACCTTTTGAAAATTTGTCAGTAAGTCGTCATAGCGACCGCCGCTAAACAGGTAGTCGGCTGACTGCTCGGTAAAGCCTCGAAACGCCATGCCGGTGTAGTACTGCTGAGGAGAAGGAATACTGAGGTCAACGGTGACCGTGTCATCGGGGTACATTTCATTAATGAATTGGGCCGTTGACTGGAGGTCACTGATGATCGGCTGTAACGCGGGAATCTCGGGTAAACGGTCGACGACTTTCATCACTTGGTCAAAGTCACCAAACAGCCACGGCCATTCCTGGAGAAAGTCGCCGAAGTCGCTTTGTTTTAGCGGGGCAATCAAACTATCAAACTTGCTTAAATCTTTATTAAACAATGCCTGCTTTAGGCTGTCGCCAGTGGTTTCCGGAAGTCCCAGTTGGTCGACAACCACGGCCACAAATTTGGCGTGGCTCAGTTCAACGGTGACGTTTTTGATCGTCATTTCCCGACAGCCGGACAACGCAACGTCCAAGCATTCCCAATCCGCCTTTAATCCCCGGTAACCGACAATTTCAATACCGGCTTGGGTCAGCTGGTTGTAGCTTCCGGATAACTGTTTTTTGACCCGGAAGACGTCGCCGCCGTAGTACCATTTGACTGGCAGATCAACGCCGGTCGTCGCCATCACCCGGGCAACCGGCAACGTTAGATCCGGCCTTAATACCAACGGTTCTCCCTGATCATCCAACAGTTGATAAGGTCGATAGTTGTCTGCATTCAGCGGCTGGAAAACATCTGAGTATTCCAAAACCGGTGTCGTTAATTTCCGAAATCCGCGGTTTCTGAAACTCTTAAATAATTTATTTTCAATTGATTCTTTAACTTCAGCTTGAACTCCGAGTTCATCGCGGGTTCCGCTTGGTAAATTTTTATTTTTCATACCGTCACTTCCCAATTTCTTGAATAAAAAAAAGTCCCCGAAAACTGTATTCAGTCTTCGAGGACGCCTTAAATGTCGTGGTTCCACCCCAATTTGCCGCTGCCTCACAGTAGCCGGCCTTACGTTGCCAATATCTAGTCATCCTCTGATAACAGATATGGTAACCCTGATAACGCTAAACATGCGAACCGGCCTACTTGATTCAGCCGATTAGTTCATAGATGTGTGTTCGCCAGCTCAACTCACCCCTTCTCAGCCACGGGACTCTCTTTAAAATCAACACTGGTTACTTTTTCTAATCAAAACTTTATTATATTAATTTTTACTTGATTTAGTTTCATATGATACCCCGAATATTCTAAAAGTCAAGGCGCTTTACTCAATTAATGAGATGACACCGTGATAGCCATGACCGACTTCGGCGATGCTATGGGCGTCGCTGCCATAAACCCAGGGAATTTTTAATTCATTTGCCATTTTAATAATTGATAATGATGGATACTGTTCATTGCAATACGGTTTGTATAATCCGGCGGCGTTTAAATCGAGTTCCCGCTGCTGCTTTTTGACCGTTTTCAAAATTTCGGCAATTAATTGGAAATTTTCAGATGAAAAATTGGCATCCAGTTGAAAATAATCCTGAAACTTTTTGATAAGCGTCATGTGGCCAATTCGATTCGGCGCGTAGTCCCCTAAGTCTGCCTGCAATGAATCCAAAACCGCTTGAAAATATTGGTGATAAAGCGCCTGAGAATCAGCTGCCTGACTGAGCAGCCCTTCTTGAAAATCGGCGGGGGTGTCATCCACACACCAGTATCTTCCATCTTTTCCCTTCATAAAGTGAACGGATAAGATACTGTCGGACGTTTGTGGCCCGTATTGATCTAGAAACTCACGCGTCCAATCAGTGAAGTCCGGCAGGTAGTCAACCTCAAACCCAATCCGAATTTTAATTTGGTCCGCATATTTTGCCTTCATCCGGTTGGCTTTTTCAAAATAGGCGTCAAGGTCGCCTGCGGCCAT
>NZ_JAXGWW010000008.1:0-20739 GCF_040773105.1 Lentilactobacillus sp. | reverse complement strand
TGGTTTTATTTACCTGTTGTCAATCAGTTTGGTCATTTTGATCTTTAGTTCATTGATCTTTGCTTCGTTCGAGCACGATTCACTGCAGAATTCGCTGTGGTGGGCAATTTCGACCGCCACCACCGTCGGGTACGGGGACATCACTCCGAAAACGGATGGCGGTAAAATTATTTCGGCCGTCCTCATGCTCGGCGGAATCGGTTTTATTGGTTTACTGACTTCCACAATTACGGATTTCTTCACATCACAAGACACCCACGTGGATCAAACCGAAGCGCTTAAAGAGTTGACCAAACAGGTTAACCACCTCTCACGGCAGGTCAACCAGATGCAAAAAGAACTTAAGAAAGAACAGGGCCAGCAAAAGCCCGCCCCAAATCGTTCCCATAAGAAAAAGTCAGGAGGTCATTAATTTATATGTTTGAACATGGTGCCATCGAAGTGCATGACGCTTACCAGAATAATTTAAAACACGTTGATTTAAGGATTCCTAAATACGCCATCACGGTGTTTGCAGGACTCTCCGGTTCGGGGAAATCATCATTGGTTTTTGATACCATCGCTGCGGCATCCAGACGGGAATTAAACGAAACCTTCCCCAGCTTTACCCAGCAATATTTACCAAAATACGGCCAACCCCACGTCAAAGAAATTGCCCACCTGCCCGTCGCAATTGTGATTGAACAAAAGCGGATCGGCAAAAATGCCAGGTCGACACTTGCCACTTATACCGGCATTTATTCACTACTGCGACTATTGTTCTCGCGGGCAGGAACCCCATTTGTCGGCTACTCCGATACCTTTTCATTCAATCTGCCACAAGGAATGTGTCAAAAGTGTCAAGGGCTCGGCTACGTTGATGATATTGACGCAAAGGCGTTGATCGACCCCGAAAAGTCGCTAAATGAAGGGGCGATTACCTTTGTCAGTTTTGGTCCCAACACATGGCGTTGGCGCCGTTATGCTTATAGCGGCTTATTTGACAATGACAAGCCGCTTAAAGATTACACCGAAGAAGAAATGCAGACACTGCTTTATGCGCCCCAGCATCAATTAAAGGACGCGCCGGAAAAGTGGCCGAGAACCGCCTTATATGAAGGCGTCATCCCAAGAATTCGCCGCTCCATTATCGGTAAACGCGAAGCCCAGCACCATAAAGAAGCCATCGACAAAATCGTCACCCGAAGACCCTGCCCGGCCTGTCACGGAACGCGTTTGCGGCCAGAAGTCTTGGGATGTAAGATCAACGGCAAAAACATCGCCGATTTACTTTCAATGGACTTGGTTCATGCCTTAAAATTTCTCCATGAAATCGACGTCCCGTTGGTGACCGATGTTATCCGGGAGGTTGCGACCAAGATTCAATCTTTAATCGACATTGGATTGGGTTATTTAACCTTGGACAGAAGTACCGAAACGCTTTCCGGTGGCGAAACTCAGCGAATCAAGATTGCTAAATTTTTGACCAGTGCCTTGGTGGACATGGTCTACATTTTGGATGAACCCAGTGTCGGCCTGCATCCCCACGACATTCAATTAATCAAAAACGCTTTGATTAACCTCAAAAATAAGGGCAACACCATCATGGTCGTCGAACACAATCCCGAGTTAATCCCGATCGCCGACTACGTTGTTGAAATCGGGCCACAGGCTGGTCGTGCCGGCGGTCAAGTCACATTTACCGGGACCTATGAACAATTGCTAAATTCGGACACGATGACTGGCCGTTATCTCAAGCGGCCCCTGACCTACCGCACGCCAAGAAAATTTGACCAAACCATTCAACTGGGCCATGTCACGACCCATAACTTAAAAGATGTCACCGTCAACATCCCCTTAGGCGTCGAAACGGTCATTTCCGGGGTTGCCGGGTCTGGTAAAAGTTCATTGGTCGATGCGTTGCGCCCGAGGCTGCACGAACCTTACATCGATCTTGCACAGGGGGCAATTGGCACCAATATTCGCTCAACGCCAGTCACTTACCTGGATATCTTGGATGACATCAGAAAGATTTTTGCACGGGTATCCGGTGCGTCTACCAGCCTATTTAGTTACAACGGCAAGGGTGCTTGTCCACGATGTAAAGGTAAGGGCGTCACGATTACCAACATGGCGTTTATGGATCCGGTGGTTCAAAAATGTGAAATGTGTGACGGTAAACGTTACAACGACGAGGCCTTGAGCCATTTATATCACGGAAAAAACATCAGTGAAGTGCTCAACTTGCCAATTGAATCGGCAATTGACTTCTTTGCCGACATACCGAAAATCTACGACAAGCTCGTCAACATGCAAAAAGTTGGTTTGGATTACCTTACCCTTGGTCAGCCGCTGACAACATTATCCGGTGGTGAACGCCAGCGATTGAAATTGGCTGTTCAGCTTAATCAAACCGGAACCATTTACCTGTTGGATGAACCGACTGCCGGCCTCCACATGAAAGACGTTGCAAAGCTCATCAAGCTATTTGATGAATTAGTCGCTGCCGGCAACACGCTGATCATCGTCGAACATAATTTGGCCGTTATCAGTCAAGCAGATTGGCTGATTGATGTCGGTCCGGACGCTGGTATTTACGGCGGTGAGATTCTCTATTCAGGATTACCTAAAGCCTCGCAAAATGAACCACGGTCTCGAACTGGCGCCGCATTGAAACAGTATAATTTGGATCGGTAATACAGAATTTTCAGACAAAAAAAGCGGTCGAGTCAAAACTAAACGTTTTGCTTCGACCGCTTTTTGAGTCTGAATGCTCCCAGCTGAATTGTACGCAAAGTGGCAGCTGTTTGTCCCACACTCTGATTAATGTTTAATCGATGTACTGTGAATTGGGCCTCTTCGATCTGGATATAAATTTTTCATAATCGTGTTAATCGCCATTGGGGCCTCCCCAAAGGCAGTCGCAATTAATGGCTGTTTGCCGTCGTATGTTGAGACGTCGCCGATGGCAAAAACATTGGCCAAATCTGTCCGTCCACTCGGCTGCGCTTCAATTGTCCCCCGATTAATTTCGGGATGAGCCTGCCACTTGTTTAGGGCATCGTCTTGGGCAATGAATCCATAGTTGACGACAATTTTATCAACCACCAGCTTTTTGACATCTTCAGTCTTCATTTTCTTGGCTTCAACTTCGACCTGCCCATTATCCAACTGGGTCAACCCCTTGATAAGATAGGGCGTAACCGGTTCAATAGTCGATTGAATTAAGCGTTCAACGTTGTGTTCCAAAGCGCGGAATTTGTCACGGCGATGCAATAAGTAGACCTTTTTTGCGACGCCGTGAAGAAGCAATGCCTCATCAATCGCCGAATCCCCGCCGCCTGCAACCAACACCGTTTGGTCACGGAACTGCTCCAAGTGCTTGACGCTATAAAACAGGCTTTTACCTTCAAAATCGTCACTATTGTCCACCGCGAGTTTCCGAGGATTAAAGGCACCAACGCCGGTTGCAATGATAATCGCCTTGGTTTTGGTCACTTCCTGATTAGTTGTGATCTGGTAGCCGCCGTCGATTTGTTCGACATCAATCACCGTCTGGTTTAATTTAACGGCCGTATCAGCACCTGTAAGCTGTTTTTCGAGTTCATCGACTAATGTTCTGGCTTTGATCGTGGGATACCCTCCAACGTCTAATATGGTCTTTTCAGGGTATAATGCGGTAACCTGACCACCAAGTTCAGCCAAGCTCTCAATCAGCTGAGTCTTGGCATTTCGCAAACCAGCGTAAAAGCCGGCAAACATTCCTGCTGGCCCGCCGCCAATAATTGTGATGTCGTAAAATGAATTGTCTGTCATGATATCTCCTCACGTTTATTAATTAGCTTTTTTCTTTTACTTCGATGAATGATAATTTGTTGTCCCTGAAGTGTCTTAACTTCCCGCAGACCGGCGTCAATCATGACAAAAATCAAGAACCAGCCGATGACAATGTCAATGAATTCTTGGAATAGCGAAACGCCGATTCCAGTGTCTGGAATATCCCAATCCCAAAAAGTATGCAGGCAAATTGCGATTAATAAGAACACGTAAAACTTTGGCTTGGTAACGAAATCCTTGGCAGTAAACGGCTTCTTTCTGGCCTTGCCCAGAATCACTGCCCCGCCAATAATTGCCGCCCAAATGGTGTGGGTCCCGATGGCCTGAAAACTACGGGTAAAAATCGTCGCCAGTCCATACTCGCTAACGTACCCGGAACTTTCAAAAACCGAGAAGCCGGCACCAATGCATGCGCCAATCAAAACACCATTAAAAATATAATTGGCCTTATAGGAATTGATAAATAAAATAATCACCACACATTTTGCCAGCTCTTCAACAATTCCAACAATTAACGCCGACTCAATACTAATTTCGGTCCGAATTGGCAGAATCATATAAAACGTCATCGTCACAATCAGCGACAATATACCCCCCACTAAAAAGATGACCATTGTTTGCCGAATCGAAATATTTTGATAGACGTTAATCTCAAAAAACATCATCAAAAGAGACAGTGGCACCGTCAGTGAGCCGATAAAAATGAGTCCTGGAATGACCTTGTTGCTTTTGAAGACGAACAACAACGCCATCAGCATCACAAAGCTCACCGCCAACACGAGAAATACCCGACTAAAAAACCACGGTGTCACGGGTCGACTGGACACCTTTTGCAGGCTGGGCGTCGTGCTCTTGGTCCCGACGATGAACAACCGATCAGCTTCGTCTCTACTGTGGCGTTTAAACACCTCGGAAAACATCCGCGATAAATGAATTTCAACCGGATGATCGGCGTCTGTTTCTCCCAAGTGTTTGGCAATGTTATCGTCCAAATTATCGTAATTTCGACGAACACCGGTCCACACCAGTGAGAAAATATTTCGATGTAAATTTTTCAAACTACTTTTCATCATTCACTCCTATGGTTGATACCAATAAGCGTAACTTACAAATTAAATGGTTTCAAGTTAGATGGCGAATTGAGTTTCAAATCAAATTCGGTTATGATTAGGTAAAGGGTTTTCATCCTTGATAATACACAAACGGAGGTAGTTCTTAATGGCTCAGAAAAAAATGATTCTTGACCTTGATACCGGTATTGATGACGCAATGGCAATTGCTTACGCGGTCGCCGATCCCGATGTTGACTTAATTGGCATTATCGGTTCCTACGGTAATGTTTACGTTGAAGATGGTGTTCAAAACTCACTGAAGATTCTGGAACTTCTGGGAGCAACAGACGTCCCTGTTTATCAAGGATTGTCTCACTCATCCGAATCCGATCACTTCGACCGGATGCCGGTTAGTGCCCAAATTCACGGCGAAAACGGCATCGGTGATGTTCAACTTCCCGATCCAAAACGACAACCGGAAACAGGCGATGCAATCGACTTCTTCATTGATGCGGTTAAGAAATATGGTAAGGACTTAATTTTGGTTCCAACTGGTCCACTGACCAATTTGGACGCTGCAATTCAAAAAGCCCCTGAAATTACCAAAGAAATCGGCAACATTACCATCATGGGTGGTGCCGTCACCGTTCCCGGTAACGTCACCAACGTTGCAGAAGCCAACATTCAACAGGATGCCACGGCCGCTGACCACGTCTTTAGAAAAGCCCCACTGACACAAGTTGGCCTGGACGTTACTTTGAGAACCCTCTTAACTTACAAAGAAACCCAACAGTGGCGTGACCTGCACACCAAATCAGGTGAGGCGTTCGCCGACATCGTTGATTACTACATCAAGGCCTATGAAGTCACCAGCCCGGATCTCCACGGTTGCGCACTTCACGATCCATTTGCGGTTGGCGTAGCGATTAATCCTGATTTTGTTCAAACAATCGGCTTGAACATGTACGTCACTACCGACGAAAAATACTACGGCCGAACAACTGGTGATCCAGCTCGCCTGGATGATCCAAATACAAACGTCAAAGTTGCCGTTAATGCGGATGTTGACGCCTACTTGAAAGCATTCATGGAACACCTTACGGGCTTGTTCAGCAAACACTAAACTTGAATTTCCACCACACAAAAACTTCCAAACCGGATTGAACTGGTTTGGAAGTTTTTTCGTTTTACGCTAAATTTATAGGTCGTGTGGATTTGGCTGGGTTGGCTCCGCCTGCCATAGTGGCTTCGATTTCAAGCCTGTAGTCTTGAAATCCGAAGGTGTTGTAATCACCGCTTCTTGCGGTGAAACAACACTAACACTATGGCTGGCAATGCCAACCCAGCCAAATCAGACTACATTGAAAGTATCATTCATGGCCGCTTGACTGTTTAGCTGCATTCTGGGATGGTCATTGGCATTGCCAACCGCAGTGGAAATGTTGGCTTGCCAACATCCTTGTATTTCGAGACTACAGGCTCGAAATCAAGGTCACTGCGGTAGGCGGAGCCGATGACCATCCCAGACCACGCAGTATCCGGTTCGAGTGGCAGGCGGTGCCAACCCAGCCAAATCCTAAACATTAAGAATTTTTACCAGTAACCCAATAATTTCGTCAATTTGGCCCGATCAATGTCTCGCTGACTCAAGGTTGCCGTCAACGCGCCTCCCTGAACACCATCGCTGTCTTTGTAGTCGGTCCAGTTATATTTGGCATTCTCTTGGCTTGACCCGTCCTCAGTACTTGCAGGCGCTGCCATAATGTCTTGGAAATAAGGTGTGTGATCCAAGCCCAGTGCGTGACCGAGTTCATGGGTAATCACGCCGACCCAATAATTTTCAAGCAATTGACTCGGTGTTCCCGTGACAGTGGTTGTCAGATAATGAGCACTTGCGTCACGATGGCTGCCGGACTTGGTTTGAGCCCGACTTGAAGCCATCCCGGTTGCTGAATCATCGGCGCTGCTGTCATCAGTGGAAAGTTTAATTGAAACTGTTTGTGACGATGACAATGGCATCGACCCATATGGGTAGGTCGAATCATGGAAATCCAGATAGTCAACTTGAACGCTATCGCCATCAAAGACCCCGTCCCAGCCCTCTGACTGGCCATTACCAAACTTCAGTAACAAACTGTGGTTTTCTCTGGTACCAAGTGTGAACACGGTTGTCCCAAGGGCGGCATTCCATTTATCGATTGCCTTTTGGACATACGGAACCAACTCTGAAGAGGCAACGTAAATCGATGCTTGGTCGTTGTTAAAGACACCGTCATCAGCGTAGTCGCCTACGTTAAAATTATGATCAAATATGGAACGATAAGTTGAATAGTCGGCCGACGTCAGATTCAGCAGTGACCCCGCCGGATCCAAATCAGGTGCCGCCGCAATCATCGATTCCAAACTACTCTTGGAAATCACACTCGGGGTTGTCTTAACCGGAGTGGTGCTGTCAGATGGGGTGCTTGGCATCCCCGTAATTGTGATTTTGGTTGGTTGATACAGCTTTAAGTATTTTGAATAAACGTAACCCTTAATCTTGCCATTTTTGGTTGTCACATAAGTATAATAAGCTATTTTATTCTTTGCGGTTTTAATTGTCACCCGCTTCTTGGAATAAAACGTTGTGTGCTTGTAATTCTTTAAGTTGTGGATCTTCTTGGTTAATTTTGGTGAATTATACATGTAACCTTTAGTTGCCCGATACGGCTTTGACGCAACTTTCTTAACTCGGACAACTTTGACTGACTGTTTGGCGTCAGCGTTTTGTACCGGACTCAAACCCGACATGAGCCCGAACGAGAAAACTGCCGCTACAATCATCGTGATGATATTTCGTCTTTGTTTCATACTGTTTCCCCCAATCCATGATTTATACACCTATATTAGTACACACACGTATTATAAAAAAGCCCATCGAAGGAAACTTAAACATTTTCCTTGCGATGAGCGCCATATTTATACACTTCAGATTTTCAATTGAGCCCGAACGCCAATGTCTCAGCCAAAGTACTTGTTGACGAATTGGGCGACACCGTCCTCATCATTGTTGCCGGTAATCACGTCACCCGCTTCTTTGACTGGCTGCTGGCCGTTTTCCATCACGACGCCAATTTCAGCATTTTTAATCATGCCCAAATCATTTTCAGCATCACCAAAAGCCATCAAATTACTAAAGTCCATGCCAAAGTACTTCAAAAGCGCCTCCAAGCCGACGACTTTATCCATCCCGGCTGCCAGAAATTCCATGATTTGAGGTTGTGAACGCACAATGTGGTACTTTGCCCGTAAATCATCGTCAATATTACTTTGATATTTGTCCAACAACTCGGGTTGATCACTCACAATCGCTTTGGAGTATTCGTCATCAGTGCTTAAATCGTCAAATGATCGCGGCACAAAGTCAATGTTGCCTTTAAATTGTTGCTTGTACATTGAAGGCTTGAGATCAGTCATTGGATATACCTGCTCAAAATCCAAAATATCCAGTGGTGCGCCCTGATTTTTTACAAAGTCGTGGAGTGGGACTAAATCAGCCTTTTGAATGCCACTCTTGGCAAGTTCTGCCTTATCGTTGTTATGCACGACTAGCGCACCATTAAAAGTTATTGTATAATCTGCTTCTTCAGTTAAACCGAGCTGCTCAATAAACCGCCAGATTGCGTTGATTGGCCGGCCGGTACAAAGCACAACCTTTACACCATCGTCATGAATGGCTTTCAGCGCTTGCTCATTGCCTTTTGAAATTGTTTTGTCGCTCGTCAATAAAGTTCCGTCTAAATCAAGTGCCACCATTTTAATCAATTTGTCCGTCTCCTTTGTTTATCTCCTTAATTTTAAGCGGGACTCTCGTGAAACACAACACTTGGATTAGCCGCCGGCGGTTACATCATGGGAAAATCATAAGCAGTTCTTAGTGGAATTTAATGTTGTTACGGATAAATTTGGAATGGTCCAAAGTTATCGATAATTTCCTTTCCTTGCGAGAGTATGGATCTCAGCTGATTTCACAAACTAAAAAAGAAGTTTGAGCGACTATCCACCCAAACTTCTTAATTGATCCGTATAACTGTTTTGTTATTTTTATAACTTAACTAATTTGTGATTCTAGTTCACGAAGTTCTGCTTCACGAACACTTCGTGGAAGAAATCTTCTGATCTCTTCTTCGTTAAATCCAACCGCAAGACGATGATCGTCAAATATAATTGGACGTTTAATCAAATCAGGATACTTGACGACAAGATCAACTAACTGTGAAACCGTTAAATTATCGAGGTCTAAGTTCAACTTCTTGTAAATGTTAGACCTTGTCGAAATAATGTCTTCACTACCATTTTCGGTTAAACGTAATATTTGTTTTACCTCATCAGCGTTTAGAGGGTTGGAATTGATATTTCGTTCCTTAAAATCAATGTGATGGCTCTTCAACCATGCACGAGCCTTCCGACTTGAAGCGCTGCTTTGTGCGACATATAAATTCAGCATTACAATTCCCCCCTGCTAGTAACAAAAGTACAAACGAGAAACAACATCCTTCAATTACTATATTATCATGTTAGCAACTTTTGTCAACACGGTTACTTACTTATAGTAACCTGCTTGTGAAAATAATTATACACCGTTTATCCCACGAATCAACTATAATATGGGTATTAAAACCGTTTAAAGGAGAAATATTTTGCTAATCTTTTATTCACTTATTTTATTAATTGTGGCGACAATCATCGCCAATATTTTTTACACCAATTTCCCGTCGATCCCACTGACGTTTTATCAAATTGGCTGTGGCCTTTTATTGTCGCTTCTACCGGTGTTTCAAAACTATTCGCTGGAACCTGAAATCTTTATGTTAATGGTCATTGCCCCATTAATGTTTAAAGATGGTCAGGGTACCAGCGGCGATCATTTCCGCCAATCAATTCGCCAAATTTCCTCACTGGCAATTTTTCTGGCAGTTGCCACTGCTGTGATCGTCGGCTTTATGGCTCACCTTCTGTTGCCAATGGTTCCTTTGGCCCTGTGCTTTGCGGTTGCGGCAATTGTCACACCAACCGATTCTGTTGCCTTTAAATCATTGACTAAGGATGTTTTGCTGCCCGAAAAGATTTCAGATGCATTGGAAAATGAATCGCTGTTCAATGATGCATCCGGTATCGTGATGTTTAACTTGGCACTGGCGTCATTTGTCAGTGGAAATTTTTCCTTCGTGAACGGATTAGACCGTTTTTTAATCAGCTTTTTTGGCGGGCTATTAATTGGGGGCATTGTCGGCTCATTGTTTGTTAAGCTCCAGTCTGCCCTGGTGAATAAATCCATGGATACCTCAAGTGTCATTGTTCCCTTTAGTATCATGACGCCAATTGCAATTTACTTAATCTCAGAGGCATTCGGGTGTTCCGGTATCTTGGCAGTGGTCGCTGCCGGAATCGTTTACGGCACGAACCAAAGTCGCTTAAAGCTCACCTCAACTAATGTCCAGCTGGTGACCAGTGCCACTTGGGGCATCATTTCAAGCCTGCTAAACGGCGTCGTCTTTGTCCTCCTGGGCGTCACCCTGCCTAAAGTGATCAAACAGATACTCCCGTACCCCAACGCCCTCATTTTTCATCTTGTAGGCGATGCAGTCGTCATTTATTTGGTCATGTTGATCATTCGCTTTGGCTGGGTTAAACTGAACATTTTTCATGTCAGCGATCACGACATATCGACCAAGGATGCTTTTTTAAGTGCCATTGGCGGCGTTCACGGAACGATTACGTTGGCCATGGCGCTATCGATTCCGTTGACATCCTTCGGCCAAGCATTTCCATTTCGTGACCAACTCATCTATATCGCAACCATCGTGATTTTACTGAGCTTAATTATTCCAACCATTGTGTTACCAATGCTATTACCAAAGAAAATGCCTGAAGACCAAGGTGAGTTTCAAAAATACCGAACCAAAATGGTCGACTATGCGATTGCACAAGTCAAACAAGATCCAACCGTGACGATGATTGACCGCAACTACGTCTTGGATATGTTAAATAGCCAAAAGAACCACACGGGTGTCGATCGCAAACAAATTCAGAAAATTTTGGCGCAAACCCAACAGGTCACCGTGCAGGCAGTTAACGATCTGGCAAGCCAAGGCAAAATTGATAAAAAGATTGCCAGCCGTTTTTCCAGACGCTTGGCGACAACCCCCAACAATCACGTTGGCTTTTTCGTGAGGTTCAAATATATTGCCAAGTACCAGCTGCGTCGCTTCAAGAGTCGCCAACGTGCGCAACGATTCCGGCAAGAAAAAGGATCCGTTCCAAAGAAAGTCCAAAGCAAAATCAACGGCCGACGACAGGTGGATCGTCTCATTCGACAAACCATGTTTGACAGTGTCAACGCTTACCTCGACAGTATTGAAACTGCCGAAAACAGCGCCTCAATCAACTACATCCGAAGCTCATACAATTACCGTCAGGCGCGAACCACAGACAACACTGACTCTGACGACCTGCGCAACAGCTTGTTAATTCAGTCATTTCAATTTGAATATACCTACGTGGCCGAAGCCTTCAAAGCCGGCGAAATTTCTCGGAACCTTTCAGATCGACTGAGCGAAAGCATTTCAACCGACCAAATGGCGTATATGGAACAGGGAACCAACAGTGCCTTACTGCTTGCTTAACCGGTTTGTCTAAAGTTAATTTACAATCGTGGAATAATTGACTATACTTGACGATATACATGATTTTGTGCGGGTGAAAATATGAAAATTACGCTATTAGCGACCAGTGATACGCATGGGTTTATCGAACCCACGAACTACGTTGATTCAGGCATTGAAAAGCCCTTTGGCATTGAAAAGGCCTGTACGACGATCAAAAAATATAAACAAGCGCATCCCGACGAGAAAGTGATCCTGTTGGATAATGGGGATTTTCTCGAAGGATCTCCGATGGCCTATTACGTTGCCAAACGTGCTGATGAGCAGGACAAAGAAAGCTTCATCAAAGCTTACAATCAGGTGGGCTATCAGTTAGGCACCATCGGGAATCACGAATTTGACTATGGTTTGGATTATCTCAACTTTATGCTGAAACATTCAGACCGTCATTTTATATGCGCGAATATTGTCGACAACAACAACGAACCGTTATTGGCCGACCCTTACACCATTTTAGATGTGGCGGGTGTTAAAATTGGCTTTTTGGGGCTAACAACCACCACCACTAAGAAATGGAAAAACATCAATGACTTAAATGACTTCAACCTAATTTCAGAAATCGACGCGTGCAAACGCTATATACCCGAAATTCGTGAGAAGGCTGACGTTGTTGTCGTCGTCTACCATGGCGGCTTTGAACGCGACCATACCGGCAACTGGAATGATATCAACCCCGGCGAAAACCGTGGCTATGAAATTTTGAAAAACATTCCAGGTATCGACGCCTTTATTTCTGGGCATCAACACCGAAAAATCGCGAGCCGCTTGTTTAACGTCCCAATTGTTCAGCCGGGGTCCCGCGGCCAATATGTGGCCAAGATTTCGATTGAAACATCCAATAAGGACAAATCGATTACCAGGACTGATTCTGAGCTGTTAAACGTCAAAGATAGCGAGCCGGATCCAGCTATCAGGGCAACCGTTACAGACTTATCTTTGCATTTGGAGCATTGGCTGGACAAACCCCTTTCCCGAATCAAGGGTGACTTAACCTTCAAAGATCCGTTCCAAGCCCGAATTCATGAATCGACATTTATTGAATTGATTCAAAAAATTCAAATGGATAAAATGGGGACTGATTTATCGGCAACTGCTTTGTACAATAACGAAGCGCACGGGTTTGAAGATCCAATCACGATGCGCAACATTATCACCAATTATGTGTACCCCAACACCCTGGTTGCTTCAAGAATCACCGGGGCGGATTTGCGGGCAGCGCTTGAGGTGAGTGCTCAGTACTTTACCGTGCGTCACGGCGATGTTGTGATCAATGAGAAATTTGTCTTTCCAAAGGAACGCTTTTATAACTACGATATGTACGAGGGCATCGACTACACGCTCAACATTTCCAAGCCAGCTGGTCATCGAGTAACCCGCCTGAAGTATCACGGCAGGGACGTCCAAGATGACCAGGTCTTAACCATCGCTTTAAACCGTTACCGGGCAAGTGGTGGCGGTCACTATCCCATGTATACCAGCGATAAGATTATCAAATCAAGTGATATGACCATCAGCCACGTGATTATGGAATACCTTCAAAAGCATCCCGTGGTTGAAGCAACAGTAAACCATAATTTTGAAATTATTTCTGATTCGGATCAAAGCAATTAAATTATTTTGGCAAGGCTGATTGTGGTCTTGCTATTTTTTGGGGGGAACCATCCAAGTTAAACCATTTCCCCACCTCTCTCACATAGAAAGGTTATGATGTTTTTGAAAACCAGTTATCAATTTAAAACCCAACTCACCTTATTTACCGTCTTTTGCTGCCTGGTATTAGTGGGACTCCCAGTGGCCGTTTGGGGGATGAACACGCCGGATCAAATTCAGTATAGTTTATTAGCAATCATTGCATTATATTTTTGGTCCAGCGAAATTCTGAAACTGAGCGACCCCGTTCCGGCCTACAAGTGGCCCCTACTCATTCGCAACGTTTGTGTCATCTGCCTGCTCATCTTGTTTGCGTATTCGTTGGTCTCAATAATTAGCAAATAGCGTTTCTTAGACAAACCTAAGCATAATAAAAAGTCAATCCGTTTGGATTGACTTTTTATTATGCTTTCTTTAATCGTCGGTGGAGCTTCTTTCTTTCAGCACCAACGTACGCAATGGCTTTAAAATCACGAATTGAGGTAACCTTGATTTTTCCAGGGTAAGTCAATTCATTTTCAATTTCATCTTTAACTTCATTGGCAAGTTTCTGGTTCTGCTCATCGTCAAGTCGTTTAGGATCAACCATAATTCTGATTTCTCGTCCGGCTTGAATGGCATAGCTCTCTTTAACCCCTGGTTTGGAACTGGCAATTCGTTCCAGACTCTTGAGTCGGTTGACGTATTCTTCAACGGATTCGCTTCGGGCACCTGGACGGCCACCAGAGATTGAGTCCCCTGCGGCTACCAAATGCGCGATCGGAGTGGTCACTTCAACGTCGCCATGGTGAGAAGCAATTGAATTAATCACCTGTGGATCCTCATTGTAGGCTTCGGCAATCTTAACGCCCAGCTCCACGTGGGTTCCGTCAACTTCACGATCAATGGCCTTTCCAATATCATGCAAAAGTCCGGCCCGCTTGGCAATCTTAACGTTTAAGCCTAATTCTGAAGCCAGCATCCCTGCAATATCGGCAACTTCAACCGAGTGATTCAAAACGTTTTGACCATAGCTGGTCCGATACTTCAGACGGCCAATAATTTTAAGCAAGTCCGGATGCATCCAGCCAATGTGCAGTGAGCCGACAACCTTTTCACCGGTTCGCCGAAGCTCATTCATCAAATCCGTTTGCGCGGTCTCAACCTGACGCTCGATCGATTCTGGATTAATTTGTTTGGTAACCACCAAATTAGTGATCACTTTCTTGGCAACCTCACGTCTCAATGGGTCTTGTGTGACCACGTGAAGCAAGTGTGCATCTTCGGGATCAAATACCAAATCGGTTCCAGTCAACGATTCAATGTAGCGAATATTTTGGGCGTCCTTGCCGATCAATTTTTGCTTGGTATTGCCATCATTAATTTGGACTGCATGTTCAATATGTTCACGTGGCATGTCGACTGGTCCGCGTTGAATCGCATCATCGGCCATCATCTTGGCTAATTTTGGTGCATTCACTTGTGCTTCGTCATCCTGATATTTAAGTTCAACATCTTTTTCACGATCCAAGGCCACTCTGAGCTGATCCAAGATCTCGTGTTTAGCCTGATCCAAGGTCATGTCACCACGTTGCTGAAGGGTTTCGACCCGTTTTCGGGAGAGATCATCCGCCGTCTGCCGAAGTGCTTTGATGGCATCTTTTTTCTCATTGACTTGATGCGTCTCTGAAGCCAATCTTTGGTGAAGCTGATCCAATCGGTCCTCAGTTTGTTTTAAGCCTGTTTGTCGTTGTTCGATTCGGTTTTGACGACTGACATTATCAGTCTGATAGCCGTCGAGTTCTTCTTCGATTGATTCTTTATAATCAAGTGTTTGATGTTTGCCATCCGCAAGAATTTTTGCTGATTTTTCTTTCGCATCGGCCTGCGCCTCCGCGATCATTTTAGCAGAAGTCGCTTTTGCGTCATCGATTTCTTGTTGAAAATGACGTTTTTGTAACTGTACGCCGCAAGAAACACCGATAATGGCGGCAATGACGCCTAAAATCACAATATATAACAAGTGCGGACCTCCTTTCTAAAAACAGTCCTAATAGTAGTTTAACATAAACCCTTTGGCCACGGCGTAAAAGTTGCGTGAACGGCAGCTACTTTAAGTAACGATTCAAGAATTTCTCGATCGTATCGCGGTATAGGGTTGGTCGATTATGAAATGATCGTGAGTGACCCGGCCCAGGCACGATTAACAGCTGCTTTGGTCCCTTGTCGGCTCGATATAGTGGATAAACCATTCGAGTCGGCACAAAGTGATCATGAGCGCCATGGATAAACAGCATTGGCCGGGTATTTTTGCGAACTTGGTCCAGCGCACTGGCTTTTTTGAACGAATAGCCATTCTTGACATGATTAATCCCACTGACAATATCGACTAACGGGAAAGTCGGCAGGTGGTACATTTCTTTAGCCTGATAGGCAATTTCAGAATAAACGTCCGTGTAGCCGCAGTCCTCCACAAACGCTTTGACTTGACGCGGCAGTCCTTTCACGCCACTCACCATCATCGTTGTCGCCCCGCCCATGCTGGTCCCAAACACGGCAATTTCTGAGTTGGCACCATTATGGCGAATAACTCTCTTAATCCATTTAACGTAGTCCAGCCGGTCCGGCCAACCATAGCCAATATAATTGCCTTGGCTATCGCCGTGCCCCCGGGCATCCGGTAATAAGACATTGTAGCCCAGATTATGAAACATATAGGCATAGTCAAACATATTATCTTTATTGGACATGAATCCATGAGCAATAATCACCGTCTTATTGGTGGGCTTAGCTGCTGCTATGTAATTGGCGTCTAATTTAAGATGACGGGTGGCGGAAATCTCGTTCCAGCGTTGTTTGTTAGCCTCTTGGTACCATTTGTGAGCCGGGTAAAGCGCGTCACCCTTTTTAATCGGTTTCGACTTACTCAAAAATGATTTGGGTGCCGGCACCACGGCAACGTTGTAGAAATACATCCCCGCACCGAACAAGCCGCCACAAACAATAATGGCGGCAGATGCCAAACCAATGATAATCTTCGTTTTTCGTTTCATTTTTATACCTCATCAATTCAAATTTCTCGTCATAAATATACCACATTCATCATTTCCGTACCGAGATTTGGTGATTAGAAAAAATGCAGTATAATATAAGTAATGAACAGGACGGTGATCAAATGTTTCCAGAACGATTACGAGCATTAAGAAAGGGCCAGCAATTGACCTTGGTTGAATTAGCAGATGCACTGAACAAGAAGCTTCCTACTGACAAAGAACATGAAAACACTGGCTCCCAGATCGGAAACTGGGAACGAGGAATTAGAACGCCAAGTTATGTCGAAATTCAAAGACTGGCGAAATTTTTCGATGTCACCATGGATTATTTGACGGGATTAACGGAAACCAGCACTTATGACCTGGCACGCTTATTCATTTCAGATAAGTCCTTACAGTTTAACGGCGTCAATTTAAGCTCCAAGGACCGCTACGAGATTTATCAACTTATTTCGGGATACGTCCATGGAAGAGGCAACACCAACAGAGACGACGGACCACGATTGGAACAGGGGTCGCTGGACTTGAAGTAGTGACAGGTTCGTCAAAACACGTTTGGAATTTTATTCAAAAGGTCAATGATTAGCATCATCTATCGTTGATCTTTTTTCAATCTCAGTGAACGATTCATCAAAATTAAAAGGAGCCTCATCATGCTAACGAATAAACAAAAAAAGAAGCTGCTCAAGAAAAAGCATCCTCAAAACCAACCCAAAACGTCCAACTACATTTCTGAAATGCTGACCTACCGCAGCTTATTTGATGATTACCCCCAAATCAAGTTTCTCATCAATAACGTGATTGAAAGCGATCATCTGATTAAACAAGGCTTGCTTCCCCAAGACCTACCAGAGTTGATTTTGCCTGACGACAGTCAAGACCAGATTTTTAAACAAATTAATCGAAAGTTCAAACCGGGCGATCCTCAAGGTGATAAGCTTTGGAACCAGTTGTCCGAAGCCCTTCCCAAGTTGGATAAACAATTGAGGTCGTTTCGTGATTACCTGGAAGAAGAATACGGGATGTGGGCCTATATTTCAGCACCGTTTGTCAAGGGGCTGGCCGAGTATATCGGAAATAATGCGGCACTGGAAATTATGGCCGGAAATGGCTACATTTCAAAGGGGCTCAAAGATCAAGGCGTCACCATTTTCCCGACTGACAACTTGGCGTGGGTCAGCGAAAATCAAACCGGCAACCATCAGCTCATCCCAGTTGAAAAGCTCGACGCGCTGGCTGCCATTGACAAATACAAGGATCAAGTCAAGTACGTCATCATGAGCTGGTCTCCCGATAAGGACCCGATTGACGTTGCCGTCTTGAACGCGATTCGAAAAGCCGACAATGATCTTGAACTGATCGTCATCGGCGAAAAAAATGGTGCCACCAATTCTAAAGAATTTTGGCAGCAGGCACACTTCATCAAAACCGATGCTGCTCAGAAGTTAAACGACCATCATCAGCCATTTGACCTAATTAAAGATCAGGTTTACCTAGTTGACTAAGCTTGGGTAACGGCAGTTTCTTAATCAGTGACTGCTTTTCAACCGGCTTCTGTTCAAACTCGAGGAGCGCCTTTTTGCTTTCTTTACCGCCACGATAATCCCCGATGTCGCCATTGGCACGCACAACTCTGTGGCAGGGAATCACGATTAACACAGGGTTAATGGCAACCGCATGGGCAACTGGTCTGATTGCTCTTTTTCGGCCAACGTTTTCAGCCAGTTGTTTATAAGTCATCGTTTGGCCATAAGGAATTTTTTGAATCTCCGACCAGACCTCATGTTGCAGTTTCGTTCCGTAGTCATCGAGGTCAAGGGGCAGCTCAAACTTTTTGCGCTTCTTATCAAAATAATCGGTCAATTCATCCAAGTAATCTCCGGTGACCGTTTCATCGTATAAAAATTGATATTCATAACGGTTCTCGGGGTAAAAATCAAAGATTTCCGACAGGTACTTTCCCGGGCTGGAAACAAAGTTCAAGCCCTTATCAGTGACTGTGAAGAAAAATTTTTGATTATTCACTTCCATGCTTTCCCAATACAGTTTTTTCATTAACCTAAATCTCCATTACATTCGAGTTGTCCAATGGGATAATTGTACCATATCACAATCATATATGAGTTGGTCTCGCTTGACTCGGCTGACTTGTTTCGCCACAATGATGGTATAAATTGTTAACACGAAAGGATCGACTCTTATGGCAACCAGCCACGACACAACGAACACACCCACTAAACTACACTATGACCTCAGTAAAATTAATATCTCCAAATCCGTTCACGAATTAATTGCCCGTGGAAAAGAAATTCGCGATGAGGTTCCCTTTGAACAACTCGGCACCTTTAAACCGGTTAAGCGAAACGTGGTTCAAGGGATTCGACACGTTGAGCAAAAGATGATTGCCGACCTCATGCCGCTGAGACATAAGCGGTTGGCCGCATCGGCCTTCGCGTTTTTCCGCGGAACGGATGAATTGATGGCCTTTGATTTATCTAAACAAACGTCTACCAACATCCCGGTGGTGATTTCAGGAGATGCGCACCTTGGTAACTTTGGCTTCTACGCCTCCCCAGAACGGAAACTATTATTTGATCTCAATGATTTTGACGAATCAACCATCGGCTCATGGGACTGGGACATCCGCAGACTGCTGGTCAGCATTATTCTTCAAGGCGAACAGTTGGGCTTTGATCCGGAACAAATCAATACCGTGATGCAGGGAACCCTGGAAACCTATCAACAAATTCTCAGTGAATGTTTTGAGGCCCACTCGGCGATGGAACGTTATTATTTCTCAACCGAAGTCGAAACATTCTTGCAGTCAGAAGAATCCAACCACAAGCTGCCAAAGGTTTGGCGCAAAATTCGCGATAGTGCTGAGCAGCGAAATTCGGATAAGGTCGTTAAAAAGTTTACGACGCTGGATTCTCGCGGGCATTTGATCTTCAAGGAAAATGCGCCAAGAACTGTCCACGTGAGTGATAAACGATTTAACGAAATTAAAGACCACCTGAAAAACTACACGCAATCAGTCAGTCCGGATGTGACGGTGCTTCTTTCCCAATTTCACATTAGTGACATCGTTCGCCACAGCGTCGGTGTTGGCAGCTTCGGGACGAGATGTTATCTGGTTTTACTAACCGCAATTGATGGCAGTCATCTGGTTCTCCAGATTAAGGAAGCCTTGCAAACGCGGCGGTTCCGTGGGTTTGACGTGACAACCCCGTTCAGTCAAAGCCAACCTGACAACGGCGAACGAATCGTCACTTGTCAGCAGATTTTGCAACGGGCATCAGATCCGCTGCTTGGCTTTTACCACAATGCCGACAGTGGTCGCAGTTACTACGTCCGCCAGTTCTGGGATATGAAGGAATCGATTAACCTGGATAAATTGGACGAGGAAGATTTCACGACATATGCCAAAATCTGTGCCCTCCTGTTGGCAAGGGGCCATGCCCAAAGTCCAACGGCAGCGATTGTTCAAGGCTACGTTGGCAAAAAGAAGAAATTTGTCAACGCACTCATCAACTGGGCAAACGACTATGCCAAACAAGTCCACGTCGATTATCAAGAATTTTTAACGTCGTTAGATACCGATGAAAAGAAGGCGTAATAATGCATAAAGTTGTCTTTCATGTCGATGAGCTGGATAAGTGGGACCACACGTTGAGCAATATTACCAATCTAATTGACTACGGGCAGGAAAATAAGGAACAATACCACATTGTTGTTTTGGTAAATGGCGACGCGATCGAAGGCTACCTTGACCAACAATTAAGAAGCAAGGTCGCCCAATTCAGCGATGAAGGTGTGAGGTTCCATGCCTGCAATAATTCGATGCATACCCACGGCATCACGGAAAATCAGTTGCCGGAAGATGTGGAAATTGTCTCGGCGGGAGTGGCGGACTTGGTGTCGCTGCAGGAGCAGGGATTTGCGTATGTAAAGGCGTAGAGTGCGGAGCAAACCGGATTACTTTTGAGCATTAGTTTAATTAGAGTCTTTGACGCGGGTCTTGCGTCGGAGACTCTAATTGGACTAAGCGGAGAAAGTTGGTTTGCGTAGCACGTTTAGTGTGACGAGGGCTGGTTGACGCGGTTTCTAAGGCGGAAGTAATTGAAATCCTGGGTTTGGATTTTAATTATTTCTGCCTTAGAAGTTAGCGTCAGGCCCGTCGGAACACATTTTATCTAAGTAACAGTAAAGCACCCCCTTTAAATGCTGATGTCAGCTGCGACACCTTCTATTCCTCTATTGACGGTCGTCGAAACACATTTAATCAGCCAAACAACCATCAAAAAAACAGACACAAAGCGGGTCGGAAAAAATTCCGACCCGCTTTTCAATCCATCAAAAATTATCCAATTAATTTCACAACGCCAGTTTGAATCTCACTGGGTTTTTCGATAATCGTGTCCGCATGGGCACCCAATAACTCTGGTACATCGCCAAAACCATAGGTCACCCCCAAAGTCTTGACAT
>NZ_JAXGWW010000007.1:0-21931 GCF_040773105.1 Lentilactobacillus sp. | reverse complement strand
GTCGCTGCCAAGATAGACACAAATTTCACCAATATCAACCGGTTCACCCATATGACCAACCGGAATGGTCTTGGTAAGTGCTTCTTCATAGCCTTTAGGGACGATATCAGTGGCAATCCAACCTGGGTGGACATTGTTAACCCGAATATCGAGTTTTTGCTGGGCCAAAGACAGGGCCGTGGCATGGGTTAGCAGACGGCTGCCACCTTTACTTGCAGAATAAGCCGGACTTAACGGCAAGCCAACCAATCCTGCGACAGAAGAAATATTAATGATTGATCCCTTACCGTTAGTGGTCTGCTTCATTGCCTTAATGCCGTACTTTTCACCAAGAAATGTGCCAGTCAAATTGACATCAATGACATTTTGCCAATCTTCGAGGCTGAGGTCGTCAAGTGGGCCATTGACGCCGCCAATACCGGCATTATTAACGACGATATCAACACGGCCAAATTTCTCAATTGCTTTTTGAGTCGTCTCCTGCCAGGATTTTTCATCGGCAACATTTTGCTGAACAAATAAGGCCTTATCATCGCCAAACTTTTCAACGGCTTTCTTCCCGCCTTCAACGTTATGGTTGGCGGTAATGACCACCTTGGCTCCCTCACGAATGTAGCATTCCGCAATCCCTAAGCCAATTCCTGCAACGCCCCCGGTGATAATTGCAACTTTGTCTTTTAATCGATCCATGATATGAACTCCCTTCAGGTTTAAATCTGTCACAAGTGTACCTGAAGAAAAATGGAATATCAATTGATTTGCTCACTATTTCACTTAAAAATATTGATTCGCTTATTTCCATCCATGGTAAAATTAATCAAACGCTGCTACTAAAGTACCAACAAGGAGTTTAGATCAATGACAAAAATCACCGACACGATGCGTCAACAAGCTAACCCATTGTGGGAAGCCAGCTTCAATCATCCCTTCATTGAACAACTTTCAACAGGCGCACTTTCCCCGCAAACCTTTCGTTATTACTTAAAACAAGATCGCTTTTATTTGGAAAACTTCGCTGCGCTTCATGGTAAAATCGCTGATCAAATCGACGATCCGGACATCAAGGCTTTTCTCTACGCCGGAGCTGAAGGTTTTAACGATAGCGAAAAGGAAGTTCGGAAAGAATTTTTCAGCGAATTAAAGATTACCCAAGAAGAAATTGACAAAACGCATATCGCCCCGACGGCGTATAGCTATGTGGCCCATATGTATCATGAATTAAATGAAGGGACCCCTGCCCGGGCCGCCGCGGCGCTGTTGCCGTGCTATTGGTTATACAACGAAATCGGCAAAAAGCTCATTCAATCAGGCTCACCAATTAAAATCTATCAGCGGTTCATTGAAACATATGAAAGTCCCGATTTTACAACGGCGACTGACAAGATGATTCAAATTGTCGATCAGCTTGCTGAAACCGCCGATCAAAAAGAACAACAAGAGATGATCCATGCGTTTGTTCGAAGCAGCTATTTTGAACTTCATTTTTGGGAAATGGCTTATCAACATCAAGAATGGTCATAAGCCATTGAACTCCCCCATTAGAAAATTCAGTTAAAGAAGGCTTTTAAATGACAACTTCACACATCTATATGTTTCACGGCTATACTTCCAACGGAAATGACCACTGGTTTCCCTGGTTGGAACAAAATATCGAATCAAATCACCACATTCCATTTAAAAAACTAAACTTTCCAGATTCCGATCATCCTGACGTCGATGCTTGGAACCAGTACTGTGATCAAAATATCAAAGCAGACGATGGCATCACGCTGGTCGGGCATAGTCTTGGCTGCATCCAAGTTCTCCATTATTTGGAGCAGCATGACATCAAAAACGTTAACGTCTTACTGATATCAGGCTTTGACGAGCCCATTTGGACGCTGCCGGAGCTTGATTCGTTCACGGAGCATCCTGTTGACTACACTTCCATTTTGCCTAAAATTCGCCAAGTAACTGTTATTTCGGCCATCGACGATGATAGTGTCCCTTATCCTTACACACTGACTTTAGCTAGACACCTTCATGCCAAATTCATCTTGATGCCGTCCGGTCATCATTTCACGGATACGGGAAAAGACAAGGTATTGCCAATTGCATTGACCGAACTGGAAAATCTGATTAAATAAAAAATCGTTTCGAAATCCACCAAGCGGACTTCGAAACGATTTTTAGTTAGTTTAAAACCTCTGATACCCGCCGCGCCAATACTCGTGTGTAATAGATATCACCGGTGAGATTCAGGTGGACGCGATCGCTGACATACCAGCCCTTGTGTCCTTTACTGGCTTTATACCAGTTAACCAGGTGGACGTTGGCATGCTTCTTGGCATTTTTAGCAATCATTCGATTCGTCGTATTTTGCCAATGCCTTGGAACCCGGGTGTTAATCCAAAAAATCTGTCGTTTCTTGCCAACCGTTTTCAATACGGCATTAATATCGTGTTGGGTTGGCGGGCCGTTAATTCCCAAGTTAATCACAATGTACTTTGCCAAATGGCCCTGGGCTTTTAACTTACGGACAATTCCCGGCAGTGAATAGAACTGCCGTCCGACCGATCCGCTAACGGCACTATGGTGAAAGACGCGTTTAACATCGGGCTTCACGTCCAGCATCACAGAATCCCCGATGGCAGTAATGTGAGTCTTAGAAGCCGTTCTTGTTTCTAATTTGGTCAATTTATAATGTCTGGCAATCTTTTTTTCACGTTTTGTCAGGTGAATCTTTGCTGCCTTTTTGGCGGTCTTAGACGTTCGGGTGGCCTCTTGGCGAGTATTTCCCTGAGAGACTTTACCGATACTGACCATTAAAATACCAACCGCACAGACCACGGCAAGACTGATCAATAATGACTTCTTCAATGAATGGGTTGATTTTTGCATCTGAACTCCTTTGTTAAATCTAACAACAATATCTCAAACATCTTATACCAAACCATCAAAGAAGTACACCTTAATTCGATTCAAATCGTTGAATTTTGAGTAACGGACCGGTTTTGACAGCCTCAATAAAGGCTTCATCGTGGTCGATGATCAGCATTGTTGGCTGATGCTTCAAGATGAGATCCTGAATCTGCTGGCGGGTAATGACATCGAGATAGTTCAACGGCTCATCCCAAATGTACAGATTTGCGGCTTCGGACAATGACCTGGCTAAAGAGATCTTCCGCTTTTGTCCCATACTTAAATCACCCAAATCCTCATCAAAGGCTGCCCGTTCAAGCCCCAATTTACGCAATGTATTTAAAAACGTATTTAATTCGATGCCAAATCGGTCCGCATATGCTTGAATGGACCCACACAACGTTTCAAAGTCCTGACTCAGATAAGAAATCTTGATACTGGGACTTTTTAAAATTGTCCCATTGACGATCAGATCACGCTGCCCCATCAGTGCCTTGAAAATTGTCGTCTTCCCCAATCCGTTGGCGCCAGATAAAACAAGGCGTTGTCCCCGTTTTAAATCAAAGCTCAGCGGCTGGTTTAAAATGCGCCCTTCCCGGCCAACTTGAATCTGGTTAACCTGCATTAGATGCACTTGATGCGGTTGTTCATCCTTCATCGTCAATGGAACCACGGTGTCAACGTTCTTCATTAACGCTTGCTTCTCATCAATAGCTGATTTTGTTCGTTTCAACGTATTTTGAGATCGCTTCATGGATTTAGCCGCCTTATGGCTTAAAAATCCTTTGTCCAACCTAGCATGTAAGTCTGATTTACGTCCCTTTTGTGTCTTTGCCTCAGCACGCTTCGCCCAGCCTTCAATTTGTTCAGCACTGGATTTGAGCCGCTTAATTTCTTGTTGGAGCTGTTGCTTTTCCTCGATTTCTGATTGTGTTTCCCGCTGATATTCTGCTGCCCAGGTATCATAGTTGCCGGCAAACAATTGAACTTTAGCCCGATCAATCGACAACACGTGGTCAATGACCTGATTGATAAAATGGCGGTCATGACTCACCACGATAAAGCCACGCTTGTGTTTCAAATAATCGGCAACCACCGCCCAGGCTTCGACGTCCAAATGATTGGTTGGTTCATCAATTAACTGAAAACTCCTGTCGTCGGTAAACAGGGCCGCCAAAAGCGCCTTGGTCTGTTCGCCGGGGCTAAGGGTATTGAAGGGCCGATTTAAGACCTGATCGCTTAGTCTCAATTGATCCATTTCGACTTGAATTCGCCATAACTCGCTTGATTCCAATCCAGCAATTGTTAAAAGAACGTCTTGCGTTTTCTGCCGTGGATCTGACACTCGCTGCGGAAAAGCCCTGAACCCCACAGTTGTATCAATTGTTCCCTGGTAATGTAACTTTCCTAATAAAAGCTTAAGAAACGTGGTTTTTCCACGTCCATTACGGCCGATGAGCCCAAGCTTCCAATTCTCATCGATATTGAGACTAAATTGATCAAATAACTTGTGAAGCATGCCATCATATTGAAAGGACAGCTTATTAATTTTGATAGTTCCCATAAATTCACCTCATTCTGACACGCAGAAAAAGGGGATCAGTGCATGAAAATAGCCCACATTGCGTGACCGCAAGTGAGCTATTCCAAATGGGTGCATTCAAGTTTATAAGGCCACCAAAAAAGTGTTCCTTATGAAGAAGTCCATTTAAATTGCAAAATCGCACAGAATAGCCCCTGTTTCTAAACAGTGAGTAACTAATATCTTCTGAATTAACGATTTGCAATCTTCAATGGCGACACATCCTTTTATAGTCGAATAATTTCAACGTCTATTTTGACATATTACTGATTTATTGTCCAGTCATCCTATTTTTTGACGAAAAGGCTCCCCGACATTTTAGTCAAAAATAAAACGTTTTAAATCTTAGAAAAAGGCTGTATTTACAGGTGATATACGTTACAATGAATGTGTAAAGAAAGCGCAAACAATTTACTGATTTTACACATTATGTCCGAATGATTTCACTGTTAATTGCTTGCGATTTTACAATCACTTAATAGTACGGGGGAGCGATCTTATGGATGAAAATTTGAAAATCACCGTGATTGGCTTGTTAACATTAGTATTTGGAACTGTGCTGGCTTCCGTTTTGGCTAGTCTTGGCATTACTAACATCATTCCCGGCTTGTTATCATTCCTTGTCGCAGCTATTATTGTAGTGACCGCATTTACATTCAGAGATCATCATTTGGCATCTAAACATTAATTTAGATGACGGATGCATTGAGGTTTCGTCAAAAGTGTCAGCTTTTGACGAAACCTCTTTTTGGTATTTCCAAATTATACAGTCGAACCGGGCTTAAAGTTTATCGTCGAAAAAATTCTCTTCCCAGTTTATTTCTTTTAGATATTTGCTGGCCTCTTTTTTGGCCAACTTCGACAAGTCGCGATTTTCGACAAACATCGATACCCAAAATGGATTGTATTTACTGTAATTGCGCAACGCCCAGCCAATCGCTTTTTGAATGAAAAATTCATCTGTATCAATATCATAGTCAATCGCAAGGGTGAGCAAATGCGTATCCAACGTTTCTTTTTCATGAAGCTGCAAAATAATTGAGATCCGACGCATCCACATGTTGGGATGTTGATAAAACAGATTAAAAACTGCCCCTTTTTGCTCCGAATGCAGCACAACGAATTTGCCATAAATTTTTCGCCAAGAATCAACCGTGTCCCACCAGGATTTACGCTGAATGTATTGGGTGAGCTCTTTTAAATCCGAATAGGTGAATCGGGTTATATTGGCATAAGCCACATCAATCGCAACGTATTGATATTCCCGTTCAACCCGATCATACAAATCAGCAATTAATGAATGAACGGATCGGATCGGCAGTTTCTTGGATTGCTGAATCAATGCTTTAGATTGGGCCTTTCGTTCCGGTGTTTGTAATCCCAAAAATTGAAATTGCTGCCGCATATATTTTTCCATGTCACCTTGCTTATCTGGGTTACCAATCATTTCAAACATGTCAAAATCCCTCCAACTTCTTATTTCACAACGTACCTTCGAACCTGAATCGGCTCCAGGTAATCATTCAGCCGCTCAAATAACATGACCAGCCAGCTAAAGGCCAGTAGAAACGCCAAATCAACTGCCAACAATGTCAGCAAAATTCTCAACACCAACAGCGGGCGGCTCTTGGGAAAGACGCGTTTAAGCGAGACAAATAAATAATCAACCAGTGCGATCAAAATCAAGCCGGAAAAGATCAGTACCAGATTGAATTCCCAAGCAGCATACGCCTTATTCGTTCCCAAAAAGCTCAAACTGTGTTTCCACCAATACAGATTCTGATTACTGATCATAGCTAAAATGACACCACTCACGATGACCGCGATGAAAATATTGGTCAGTAACCGAGATGACAATTGCGGCACAATGCTGTTAATCGCTTGAAGATCAATCAATGTAATTACAATGAACAGCGCCGTTGATGTCATCAAATCAAAAGTGGCGCCCTTAAACAACTGTCCGGCAATCCAAAATAGTCCTGCCATCACCATAAAGCTAATCAGCGTAAAGGCCAACGCAACCGTGGGAAAATTTCGCCATGAAATTGCCTCAATGACCGATCCGGACGTGCGTTTCAAGCGGATAAAGACCACTGAGAAGCTAATCAGACCACTTAACGTCGTCAGCATCAAAACCATGGTAGCAACTGATTCACTGCCGACGAGCGAGACCGAATAGATTTTGCGAGCCAAAAAATAACCAACAAACACGCAGGTCATCAAAATTGTGAGGACAATCATCCCCCAGCGCTGCTTTTTGGCTTCGACCGGCTTCGGGGATTGAATAATCAATTCATCCGTTCCCATATGTACTTCGACTTCTAAACCCGACCGGACTCCCAGCTGGGCTTTCAGGTCATCCGGTAATGCTAAAATATGTTTTTCTGCAACTCGTACCACTCCTCAAAAGGTTTATACTAATTTTAACAGTTTATACAGGAGGGATTCGATGTTTCTTGATAAAGTTGACGACCACGTTTCATTCAAACTACCAACAACCGCAGATGCAGCGGCCATGCTTGACCTGATTGACAACAACCGCCAGCAGCTTGGTGAATGGCTGCCGTGGGCCAAATCCATGATGGCAATCAGCGATGAAGAGAAATTCCTGGACTATGGGATTGAGAAGATGGCACAGGGTGACTTTTGGTTTGCAATTATCTTGGTTGACGATGAACCAGCTGGAATGATTGACCTCCACCAATTTAATCACAACCATCGCCATGCTGAAATCGGCTACTGGCTGGCACACCATTTCCAGGGACGTGGCATTGTAACCCGCAGTCTTTCCCATCTCGAACAACTCGCATTTTCCGAACTGGATCTAAATCGACTTGAAATCTTGGCCGACGTCCGTAATCAAAAAAGCCGCAACGTCGCAAAACGTTGTGGCTTCACTCAAGAAGGGGTTCTAAGAGAATCGGCATTCTATAACGGCGCCTACCACGATATGGCATTATATTCCAAATTAAAGTCCGAATCCTTATTTAGCAAATAAGATGGTGATCAGTAAAATCAGGGCGGCCACCAAAATCGACTGTCCGTGGAGATATTGAATCAAATAACCGTTTAATAATGCCCCAACAAAGAAAGCGCCGATGAGTGTTGCAATGTCACCGGCCTTTTTGAGTGCCTGCATATCGCCCTGAGCCACAAAATCCAGCAGGCTTTCTGACAATGTGCGGACATTTCCGGTCATCATCAACGGCGTAAATGGGGTGTTCTTTAAACGACGAAATTCTTGGAGCTGAGAAGCGGCGGCCAGCGCCAACAAGCCGGTCGTCAACAGAATCGAAACGTGTCCGGCAATGACGCTCACCACAACGAAAATCACAATTTCAAAGCTTAAAGTGAGCCGCTTTCGAGTCACGGCGCGTTCGCTTGGGTAATGGTATTGAACGACTCGGATAATGGCAACGCCAACCGCAAACATCACTAATGAGACCAACGCTTGGACGATGCTGCCATAGTCTCCTCTGCCGATTCGCAAACCCGTCAGGATTAAGTTTCCGGTTTGCAATCCGGCAAAGACGCCGCCATCTTGGATATAGGTGTATGAATCAAGCACACCAGCTGTCATGACTAGAAGCGCACCGCTCAACAAGCGCTCATATGGTCCAATTACCTGTTTTTCCATCCAGTTTTCCCCCTACACTTTTGAAGATAATTCTGTACTAGTTTACCTTCAAGAAGCTGCAGAGGCTAACAAAAGCACCTGGAATTTAATTCAGCACCCGGTTCATTTCGTTGTATAAAATACTGCGGTCCACGAATCCGGTATCGGCAACATCAAACGCCTTAATGGTATCCGTTCCCAATAGCAGTGAGCGAGTTTCAACGCCGATTTGCTGGTCGGTCAGGCTAATAATATTATAGCTGGTGCCGTCAGTGATGAAATGTCTGTGGGGGTTGGCACAGTTGATATGATAGGCAGTTGAATCCGCCGTCACGTTTAAGATGCCATTTTCCAAGAAGAGGTTTGCGTAATGGACATGCCCCGAAAAAATCGCTTTGACGTTGGTATCTTCAATCACGCGCCGGAGCTCCTTACCATTTTGCAGGATACTATATTTCATTTGTTCGAGCGGTGCGCCTAATAACGGGTGATGCATGAACAAAATCGCGGGTTTGGGCGAAGAGTGAAGTTCGGCACGTAACCATTCCATTTGGCGTTCATCAATGTAGCCTTGTTCCAAGTCGCCGCATTTCGTATCCAAGAAATAAAAGTCCCACTCATTGTTAGAAATGCTGTAATAGTATCGGGTTAGATAGGATTTTTGTAAATACCCCTGATAAAACGGTCGGGTTCGGTCATGATTACCAAGAATGACCCGAATCGGCGCATTGAATCGGCGCTCCTCTTGGTCAATCATGGTCTTAAAATCACGATAATCATTAGCGCTACCTTCGTGAATCAAGTCACCGGTAATCACGATTAGATCAGGATTGACCCCGTGGTATAAATGTCATCAAACACCTGCATTAATTTTAACAGTGTATCGACCCGCTGATTGTTGGCAGGTCTGGCGTTCTTCGGTGTTAAATGCGTATCAGAAATTTGACAAATTTTGTAATCAAACATGATTGATCCCTCCATCGCCTAAATTCAGTCATAACTGCAACAAAACTGGTGCTACCAGAAACGGATAATCGAGAATACCTTTAGGATAACAATTCATTGTAAAAGAACCATTACAGATGTGTATAAGTCATGTAAAACGGCATTAAAGAAATAAAAAAGCTGACGCCAAAACATCATGCGTCAGCTAAATTGAGGATTATGGTGTCATAAACTTCACAAAAGCGCCAAAAAATCTAAAAATAACGGCCAGGATGCCACCAACAAAGCCAAGGATTTCTTGAATCAGCGAGACTTTATGCTGGTGCTTATTTTTAGCCTGCTGCTTCGGCAATTGAAGGCTTCGATCCGCCTTCATCGGAATGACAGCTGAACTGGCATTATCTTTAAGTCTGACAATCGCATTTCCAATTGTGGCGCCTTTCTCAACCGGAAGCTTCGACTGGGTCTGAGTATAGTTCACAGCATGAGAACTCTCGGTGCCGACTTTTTGCCAAATAACCGCAGTTCGCTCCTCTGGTGTCGCCTTGATTCGATGACCATTGATTGTAAACGTGCGATCGGCCAGTGCGACCTTAGTTGGTTGGTACTTCCCATTGACCGCATTAATCAGCTTATTCATCGACGTATACAGCGTATTGCTATCAATGATGGTCGCAATTAAATGCCGGCCATCGTGCCAGTAAGTGACCGTAATACATAAACCGGCGTTTTCCGTGAAACCGGTTTTTAAGCCATCGACATGCGTACTTTTGTGGTAAAACGCCGAACCCGGTAACAATCGATTTGAATTAATGAGTACCTGGCTGCCGACTTTCATTGACGGCTGCTTACTCCACTTGGTAATCGTTGGAAATTCTTCTAATACATGAGTGGCAACCGTTGAAATTGCCTTGGCGCTTACCATATTCTGGGCTTTGGCAGTCGTGTGCGGCACCTGATAGTGATACTTACTCAAATCCGTATTATCAAGTCCGGAACTGCTGACAAACGTCGCCTGCAGATGCCACTTTTTGGCCTGCTGGTTCATCATTTTGACAAAGGTCGCATTGCTGCCACCGCCAACCAGATTCCCAAGGGCAATCGCGGACGAATTAGATGACGCAATCAAAGCCGCCTTGTACAAATCGCGAACGGTATACTGCTTAGATCGCTTAATGCGAAAGCCACCAACTTCATAACTCTTACTCATCTTACGTAATTCTGAATCAACCGGTACTTTTTGGTCCCAAGAGATTTGGTGATTATCAATTGCTTTTTTAGTAAGGTAAAGCGTCATTAATTTGGAGAGGCTGGCAATGGGTCGCTTGGTATTGCCATTTTTTTGATAAAGCACCTGCCCAGTTTTAGCATCCATCACGTAAGCTTCTTTAGCCTCAAACTTTTGCTGCTGGCCCTTGTTGGCACTTACTTGAATGACCATCAACATTAAAGTGGCCACAAATCCAGCCAGTGCGATAACCAATTGTTGCCAATGAACCCGGTGGTGTTTGGCCGCTGTTTGCAAGATTGCGCTCACCTCCAAAAATAATTTATTCAGACGAAATTATCGTACTCCAATCTGAATCAAATTTGGCCTTTCTTGGAAAAATCTTTAGATATTATTCAAGGTTGCATGCTTCTGCCCATCTTATCAATCCGTTGGCGGACCGCCTGCTCTTTACTGCGCATTTCCCACGTTGCCGAGTGAATAATGCTGTTGCTGCGGCTAACTTTGGTGTATAGGGCATCCGGATAATAGAGAATTTTATGCGCTGCCAATGTGTACTGGGCGGTAAAAAGCAGATCTTCGGCTAAATCCAACGTTTCATCAAATCGAAGCTGGTTATCCTGGATAATTTTCATCTTGAACCCCTTATTCCAGGTATAACCACCAAAGTCACCACCACGATGATTAATCGAGGCGTAGGCGTTTGTTTTTGAAATTTCAGTGAAGTCGTGGCGTCCTGATTGCCCGCCGCGCCATCCCCACGTGTAACCAACACCTACCAGGTCAACGGTCGGATCAGTAAATCCGGTTGCGATCACCTCAAGGTAGTTTGGTTCCAACAAGTCATCGCCATCGACAAAAACGATAATTTCACCTTTGGCGTGCTCGATCGCATAGTTTCGCGCCTTTGATACCCCTTGATGGGTGTCAAAATAGTGCGCATGAATCCGCGGGTCCGCTTGTTCAAATTGGGCGACCGTATCCGCGGTTTTGTCAGTGGACGCGTCGTCTACCAACCAAATTTCGAAGTTTTGATCAGTCTGATGTAGAATGCTTTCCAGTGTTTTGTTCAAATACGAGCCTAAATTATAGGTCGGAATCGAAATCGTAATCATTGGTAAATCAGCCATTGTAATCGCCTCCATGGTACTTTTCGGTGAGTATACGGCTGAAATTTCTTGGGGGCAACTGATTTGCCTGAAAATACATTCGACACTAACCACAAAAGGAATGCAAACTTGCCGACATCGTGCGGCACCTAGTCCTGTGGACGACGACCCTGTCCCCTACTGCATAAACAGAAAAGACCAACGATGAACAAACCCCGTTCATCGTTGGTCTTTTCTCTTTATGCTCCGGGATCACCCAGGGCTCGTCGCACACTTATTTATTCATGTTCCGCATGCGTCTTCGACTTGGCACTATTTTGACCATAGTAGGCGTTCTTACCATGCTTACGGTAGTAATGCTTGTCTAATAGATATTGTGGCACGTGGGTTTCATCCCGCGTTAATTGTAATGCGTGATAGCTGATTTCAGCTGAAACTTCCAATACCTTGGCGTTGTAAACAGCTTTGTCCGCTGTAGGGCCCCAGGCAAATGGTCCGTGTTGGCTGACCAATACTGCCGGAACAGCATCTGGATCAACGCCACGGCGTTCAAATTCGTCCACAATCACTTTACCAGTATTTAACTCATAAGCTTCTTCAATCTGCTTCTTCGTCAAAGCTGGGGCACATGGGATATCGCCATAGAATGTGTCGGCATGCGTCGTACTTACCGCTGGAATATCCATCTTAGCTGCCGCAAAGGAAACCGCCCAAGGTGAATGAGTATGGACAATCCCACCAATATTTGGGAAGTGATTGTACAAGTACGTATGGGTTGGCGTATCTGATGAAGGGTTCATGTCGCCTTCAACAACTTTTCCGTCCAAATCTACAACCACCATATCTGATGGCTTTAACTTGTCATATTCCACACCGGAAGGCTTGATAACGAATAAGCCCTTGTCACGGTCAATTGCGGAAACATTTCCCCAAGTGAAAGTGACCAAATCCAATTGTGGTAAGCGCATATTTGCTTCATATACTTCTTGTTTGAGATCTTCTAACATTAATTTTCAGCCTCCAACTGTTTACTTCATTTTCATTGATTTAACGGCTTCGGCTTCTACAGGCAATGCTGCCTTGTAGTTGTCGATGAACTTGTCATAGCCTTGAACGCTGGCATCTTCAGGATACAAAGTTGCCTTGGTTGAATCTTTAAAGACACGGTTCTCAAGGTAATCCTCCAATGCTTCACCATTTTCACGGTTTACACAGAAGAGTGCCAAAACAGCCATTCCCCAAGGACCACCCTCACCGGCATTTTCCATTACAGAAATTGGGGTGTTGAGTGCATCGGCCAAAACTTGTTGAGCCACAACCGGTGTCTTGAAAATCCCACCTTGCGCAACCAGCACGTTGGTCTTGATGTGTTCTTCTCGAAGCAGGATATCCATCCCGATCTTCAGAGGGGCAAATGCTGAGTAAATTTGAGTCTTAATGAAGTTAGCCAAATTCAACTTGCTGTCTGGCTTGCGGACAAACAATGGACGTCCTTCAGGCATTCTTGTGATGTTTTCCCCTGAAAGATAGGCGTAGTTAACCAACCCGCCGGCATCCTGGTCACCTTTAACGGATTCGGAGAACAAAGCGCCGTACAAATCATCCGGCTTCAATTGAAGACCAAGGGCTTTTGCGAATTCACCAAACATGCCAACCCAGGCATTAATATCCGAAGAACTGTTGTTGGTATGCACCATGGCAACTGGTGCACCATCTGGTGTCGTTACCATATCAATATCTCGGTGAACTGCCTTTAAAGGTGCATCCAAGACAACCATTGAGAAAGCAGAAGTTCCGGCAGAAATATTACCAGTCCGTTTCTTAACACTGTTGGTTGAAACCATTCCAGTTCCTGCATCCCCTTCAGGTGGGGCAATCAATGAACCAGCTTGTAAAGTACCGCTTTGATCCAACAATTTGGCACCATCAGCGGTTAACTCGCCAGCCTTCTCACCAGCAGGCAAGACTTCCGGCAAAATATCCTTGAAGTTCCAAGGGTATTTTTGAACTTCCGGTAATGAGCTGAATTTGTCAGCCATTTCCTGATTGTAATTAACTGTGGCTTCATCGATTGGGAACACACCTGATGCATCACCGACTCCAAGAACCTTCTCACCAGATAACTTCCAAGTCACATAGCCGGCCAAAGTGGTGATGAAGTCGATATCCTTAACGTGCTTTTCGTCATTAAGAATTGCTTGATATAGATGCGCAATGCTCCACCGTTCTGGAATATTGAAGTCAAACAACTTGGTCAATGCTTCAGCAGCATCACCAGTAATATTATTTCTCCAAGTTCTAAATGGTACTAAAAGTTCATCGTTTTTATCAAATGCCATGTACCCATGCATCATGGCACTGACACCAATTGAACCAATATTTTTAATATCAACACCATATTTGTCATGAACCTGTAGTGCAAGGGTCGCATAACTTGTCTGAATCCCATCCCAAACTTTTTCGATTGGGTATGTCCAGATGCCATCACTTAATTCGTTTTCCCAAAGATAATCTCCAGATGCAACCGTCTGGAAATCGTCGGTAACCAAGACAGCCTTAATTCGGGTTGATCCAAGTTCGATCCCCAACGAAATGTTTCCGCTTACAATTTCATTCCGTACTCGACTTTCGTCCATTGTTTTTTCCTCCACGTCACTACGTTTAGTTTTCGTTTACCCCCTAATTGTAAAATATTCGTACGTATAAATCAATCACTTTCGAAATTTGTAGAATAAATATTTTTAAAAAAGTAATTAAACCAGCATCGATAGGCCGTCCTCATCCAAAATACGGACTTTGGATCCGGAGACGTCAACCAAATCTTCTGCAGCTAATTGTTTAAATGTCCGACTGATCGTTTCGGGAGTCGTCCCCAAAAATGTGGCGATATCTTTTTTCTTCAATGGCAGCTTAAACGGATTTTCTTTAAGTCCGGCACTGGTTTCAAGCAGATATTTTGCCAATTTGCCGGCCATATCAGAGGTCGATGAAATCGTTTTTTCTTCTTGCATGTTATTGATTTGTTGGCTCAGCGTCTGCAGAAGACTGACAGATAATTCCGGACTCTTTTGGAGCAGCTTTTGAAAGGCCCCCTGCTCGATCTGGCAAACGTTGGAATCCACCAGAGCGGTTGCAGTCACGTTTCGTTGATCCCCGTTAAACAGGGCAGCTTCTCCGTCGAAGTCACCGGGTTGAAGAACCTTCAATAATTGTTCTTTCCCGTTAGCAGCTACCTGTGAAATTTTGACCTGACCGGCTTCCAGAATCATAAAATGCCCAACGGTATCGCCGGCAAGGTAAATAATGGTTCCCTTTGGATAGTCGTGTTGAACAACCAATTTGGCAACCTCGGTCTTTTGATCTTCTGGTAGGGAATGAAACATCGGTACTAAGTTGACGCACTCTAAAGCTTGTTGTAAATCCATCGTTTCCACCTCATTATTCGTTCAGTAACTGGTCAAACCATTGCCTGGTTCCGTCATCGGACGCCGTGTTGATATCAAATCCAAATGGTGCAAAGATATCTGCTACCTTTTCCCAATCAATAAGCCCCCCGGACGTCAAACTATCATTTAATGCATCCATTTTTTCCATGGTCATCTCTTTAAAGATATTCGGATTATCTTTTGAAATAAAAATCAGCATGTTGGCGTCCAACTGTCGGAGAACAACCTCTTGAATATGACTCCCCGGATAAATTTGAATTCGTTGCGCCAAGGGAACGGCTGGAATTTCACGCCGGAGAAAGTGCTCAATCTCTGGCCAGTTTGCGACTAGCCGTTCATAAAATTTAAACGGCACATGAACGTTAACTTCCTTTAATGTTTGCGTTAAGACGCTATCTAAATCCCAGACACCAGCAGGCGGATTATCCCGTAACAGTTCCTGCAAAAATCGTTGAACCGTTTGCTTGTCGACACCGGTTAACCGTTTCTTAAGTGTCAGTCCATATCGAACCAAGACAAAATTTTCAAAGTCTTCCGGCTTGATTGTGCGACCCGTGTCGGTGTGCATCTGTTTTCTAATTGCCTTAATTTGTTTGAGTCGTTTTGATTTGGCGAACCTGCCCTGTTTGACCATAAATTATGTCACCGCTCACTTTTCTTATTATTAATCTTCTTCACTTATTATAACGATCAATCGCGGTTTCTCCTAACATGAGTGTTTAAGTGGCCGTGAAAGAGTGAATTCACCACTTTTCTAATCTGTAAAGGAAATAATGGGCTCCAGCCACCATTTACACAACTTTTACATTCATTTAATGGGAAAGGGACTCCTTTAACTTTAACAAGTTTGTAACAACCTGCTCGAATGGTACCCGTATCATGGAACGCCATTGTCACACTTTTGTCTTATTTGTAAACGCGGTTGACGGTCGAGTGAGATCTGATATTATATTTGCGTGATTGATTTATGCGGCGTTCACTTCAGTTAATCAATCATCTTCCAAAATCATTTTCAAAGCATCCAGAAGTGTTCCGGAACACTTATTTTAATTCAAGCATTCATCAGATTTTTGGAAGTCAGGTTTTCGTTTCAACTGTGAACGTAATTCTAGAAACAGTAATCTAAAAGGTGGTTATTACAATCAAAAAGAGTCTATTAACATTATCCGTAGTTGCAGGTGTCTTAGGATTCAGTGGCGTGGCTGCAAGCGCAAGCACTTATACCGTTCAGTCGGGAGACACGCTGGCTGAAATCGCTGCGAAACACAATGACAGTGTCGACGGAATCGCAAAGCGCAATAAATTAACCGACAAGAACCTCATTTTAGTCGGTCAAAAGCTCGAAATTGGAAAGAATGCCAAGGCATCAACGTCCAAAGCCAACAAAAAACACTTGAAGACGTCAACGTCAATTAAAAAGGGATCGGCTCACACTGCTGTAACATCCCAATCATCAAGTGACAGCAGTTCAACAACTGACGCAACAAGTAGCGCAACAACTACGCCAGAAGCATTCCAGTCACAAGGTGTGATTTACCAGGACGGTAAAAAGTGGACCTACTATACGGGTGCCGCATTTGCCGATGGAACGACAAATCACGGTGGCTATGATGCAGACGGCTACTTAATCGTCGCAGCCCCATCGGATGTTCCATTTGGAACCCATGTCCAAACACCATTAGGTGAAGGCGTGGTTCATGATCGCGGCACAGCGATTGTGGGAAATCATTATGATCTGGTAATGCCCTAGAGTGTGACGAGCAACGGGTTGGCACGGAGAACTAAGTTCGCTTTGAATTAAATCCTGGTTTGGGATTTAATTCAAAGTGGCTTAGATCGCAGTGCCATTTGCATCGGAACACGTTTTCAACTATCATAAGAGAAACCCAACCACAAACTAAGCAAATAAATGCAAACCAAAAACACCAGTATGCATGCAACTACATGTTGATACTGGTGTTTTTATATTAAATCAGTCTGACAAACAATAATACAAGTCCAATGATCCCAATCAACAAAAGTGCCATGACATAGCCGGTCAGGTCACCAAAATCAATAAAACTTCCCAAATACTTACCGACTATCCTTCTTGCTGCAATAGTCAATTTATCGCTTAGATCCTTTGTGAAGATTAGAATACTGAATATAGGTTGAAATACTTCTTTCAGAAAGCTAAGTAACTTATTCATGAAACCACTCTCTTTCGCTGGTAACGTTTTCAAAATCGTCGCTACCCAACAATTCCATTTTCAACCATATCCATATACTCCTTTATTTCATCGATAATGTCACCCATATCCTCCATCCGCTTCACTTCTGGGTGCTGCTCAAAATATTGTTGAATGTCCACCATGACCATTGCCAGTGTGTTCATCAGATATTTTTTGACATGATCCCGATTCAATCCCGGACGTAAAACCATTTTTTTGAGCATTGCGTTAATGACTTGATTTGACACAACGGTTTCCCATTTTGAGAAAATATCGAAAACTTGTTTGCGAACTTTTGGTGGAATCATTGAATCTTGGCTGTATACCCTGGTTAATAACGCAAACTCGCTTGGATATTGGTGCGACAGTTTTGTTTTGTATCGAGTGGCGTTAATAATCATGCTGACCAAGTCATCTGAATCCGTCCAGACGCTTAGATCAACCACGTCGATTAAGGTCTTCATTGCCATCTGCACCGCTGCTACATACAATTTCTTTTTATTGTCAAAATACCTAAAGACCGAGCCTTTGGAAACCCCCGCCTTCTCAGCGATTGTATCCGTGCTTGCCCGGTATCCGGCATCTCCAAATTCCTGAACCGCAGCGACCAAAATTGCCTTTTCCTTGTCAGGATCACGGGGTAATCGTTTTGCCATTTTTGTCCTCCTAACTTTCCAAGTCGCGGTTTTGATAACCGATGAATCCAATGGTAATCAGGACAATTGCAATCCCCAGCATCCACATTAACGGGGTGGCATTAATTGACTCGATTGGAACCTTTCGCGTCCAGTAAAACGGGGATAATTGAAGCGACCACTTTGGTAAATCCATCAGGTTTCCAAAGTATGTGATCATGAACGCCACACCCAGATATGCCCATACTAATGAGCGGATCTTCGGATAAATCCCGATAAAGGCCACCGTCAGTGACATAAACAGTATCACAGACGGGAAATTAGCAATGAACGTTTGCCAGTAATCGTTAAACGCGATTGGGTGTTTCATGACCACATTTCCTGCCGCCATGGCACTTAAAAGGGCGACCATTAAGACCACTGCCGCGACGATCAGCCCAAACATGACGTAGGTCGCTAATAAATACCCACGGCTTTGCGGCTTCGTGAGAACCATCTGTAAGTAGCAACGGCGTTCTTCCGTGACCAAATGGGTGACAATCATCATTCCGGCAATCACCGCTAACAAGCTGAAGATAATCCCCAACAAACCGACAAATGAGAGCACCTGCAGCTTTTCAATGTGTTGAACGCCACTTTGACCGAGGACCTTTTGAATCGTCGGTGACGTGTTAAAAATCTTACCAATACTATTGAACACCGATCCATAACTGGCGCCCAGAACAGCCATCCCAACAATCCAAAAAATCGTCATTGACTTTTGATTCCAAAGTAGAAGTGTGGCCGGCCCTCGAAGAAAATGACTTCGCCGATTACCCGGATTAACGTGAATCACACCGGCATCAATGTCTCGTCTGCTATTTAATGCGATTGCAATCAGAAACGCGACTACCCCAAGTGCGATTAGCAATAAGACCGGAAACCAGTTGTTATGTCGATAGATCTGAGTTTTCTCCAACCAGCCCAACGGTGAAATCCAGGCGTACTTTGGGTTGGAAACGTCCGTCACCATCCGAATCAGATAAGCAATCCCTAGAAATGCATAATTGTACATCGCGACGCTATGACTATCCGCTACCAACTGAGAAAAGATTAACGAAATCATTCCGAATGCCCAGCCGACAGCGGCAATCGCTACAGCTGCCAACCAGGTCCCATTGACATCACTTCCCGGCATATCAGCAATTAACGTGCCGAACCCAGTGATCAACACGAAGCCGACATTTGCGATCAGCAATTCAAGTGTCGCCGCCAGGATTGGTGCCAAACGCCCCACCGGGTGGCCACCAAGAATTATTTCGGTTAGTCCTGACTCTTCTTGCCCCCGGCTGGCGCCAACCGCCAAAGTATAATTAAAGATGATAATAAACAGTCCCCAGAAAACCGCCATCTCCGAGGCAAAAATCAACGCCGTCGTTAAATGACCGCTGGGAACATTCCCAACCAGTGCGACCATCGCTTTGGATCGCAAAGTCGACCCAATTGCCGCAATTTGTTTCGGGGTGCCATAGATGCTGTCGAATTTGGCCGCCACTGCCACAAAGACCCCTGCCAAAACGACCAGCCAGCCGGTAATCTTAAACCAATCACGCTTTAAATTAGCCTTTAGTAACGCTAAGGTTTGTGTGTACTGTTCCATCTTACTCACCTGCTTTTTGGTCATCATCAGAATGGTAATAACGTAGAAACAGATCTTCCAGCGTCGGCGGCGTGGTCTTCAGTTGCACAATGGTCTGTGCAGTCAACAAGGCCATCACGGACCCAATTTGGTCGGAATCCACGGTAAATTCAGCCATGGTGTGCTGGTCATTTTTGAAATTCAACTGGTGCACACCTGAAGCTTGGTCAAGGCCATCCAGTGGCGAAGTCGTTTTGACTGCGACCACATTTCGCGTTAAATGTTGCATCGATTCAAGCGAGCCGGTCTCAATGACTTTTCCTTCCCGAATAATGGAAATCGTATCGCACATTTTTTCGACTTCGGATAAAATATGACTCGAAAGCAGAACACTTTTACCAGCATCTTTCAGTGCGGCAACCTGTTGTTGGAAGATGAGCTCGTTCAGCGGATCCAGCCCAGAAGTTGGCTCATCAAATATATAGAGGTCAACATCGGTTGAAAACGCCGCAATCAGTGCGACCTTTTGCCGGTTACCTTTGGAATACGTCCGATTTTTCTTACTGGTATCCAACTTAAAGGCCTTGATTAATTCATCGGTCTTGGTGGTGTGCTGCTGTTTTGACATGTGAAGCAACATATCAATCGTCTGCCCACCAGTCAGATTTGGCCAGAGGTAAACGTCGCCTGGAACATAAGCCAAATTTTTGTGGATCTTAACCGAATCTTTCCAAGCATCTTCGCCAAATACAGTGGCCGAACCGCTGGACTCCTTAATCAACCCGAGAATCACGCGAATCGTGGTCGATTTTCCAGCCCCATTTGGTCCGATAAATCCAAGCACTTCGCCACTATGAAGCTGAAGATTAACATCTTTTAGGGCCGCCACTTTTCCAAATGATTTTTTGAGCCCCTGAACATCCAAAACTAATTGATTTTCCATCATGCCCACTCCTTTCGAGTAGCCAACTAACCTGTTAATTCAAAATTCACCCTGAGTATAGCATAAATGACTGAACAGTCAATAACCAAGCAGTCATTATTGGAAAATAAAAAATCAGGAGCTTACAACTCCTGATATAAGTGGGTTTAATTTTACTTTTGAATATCTGGAACCTGTTCGATTTCATTGCCATAACGCCCATTTGGATTATGCCAAGTAAAGTCGTCATACCATAGATCCCGTTTGTTTTCATCTAATTGATTAATGCGTTGAACGTCTTCAGCACTCAGCGTAAAGTCAAAGATGTCACTGTTTTCGACAATTCGCTTCTCATGAACTGATTTTACAACCGTGATGATGTCTCTTTGCCATTCCCAACGTAAAATAATTTGGGCAGCTGTTCTGCTATACTTCTTTGCCAATTCATCAATCACTGGGTTCTTTAACGCTTTACCAGCCCCAAGTGGTGACCAGGCTTCCAGTTGAATACCATGGCTGCTGTCAAAGTTCAAAATTTCTTTTTCTTGTTGTGTTGGGTTGAATTCCATTTGGTTAACAGCAGGAACGATTTCTGATTCTTCCAGCAGTTTGCTCATGCGATCGTTATCGAAGTTTGAAACCCCGATCGCACGGACTTTACCTTCTTTGTAGAGGCGCTCCAATGCGTGATAACTTTCCATGTAGGTCGCGTCAACCGGCCAGTGGATTAAATACAAATCAATATAATCAAGGCCGAGATCAGATAATTGCTTATCCAAAACTTTGGAAACCTTGTCGTAATCGCCTTGTTCACCGTTGTAAAGCTTGGTGGTAACAAACAGGTCCTCACGCTTCAGGCCTTCTTGCTTCATGCCCTCGCGAATACCTGCTCCGGTACCGGGCTCATTGCCATATTCACGGGCAGTATCAATGGCCCGATAGCCGTGTTTGATGGCTGTGATGACCGCGTCACGCGAATCATTATTACTGGTTTTCCAAACGCCGAGACCCAGGCGTGGCATCTCGACACCATTATTTAATTTAATCGTTGATTGTAATCCGTCCAATAAAAAACATCTCCAATCTTTAATGTTGGTACCCTTTAAGCATAACATATCGATTGTCGGGAATGAAAATGATCAGCTAGAAGTTTTTTGCGGGTGGGCAGTGCGTGGAGTGCGATGAGAATCGTTCATCATTGCCGACTGCTCCTTGGATTGATTTCCCCTGCTATATTGAACACCATCGTACAAATTGGTTTCGTCTGTTTGGATACTTCCAGGTAATGGCAGCTGTTGAAATGCGCTCCGACGACCGCAAACGTAGTGCAGTGTCTAGCCTTCTTGGCGACGACCCAGGCCCCTGCTACGTAGTGAAGGAAAACCGCCGATGAACAAGAAACGTTCATCAACGGTTTTCCTTCGCTTTCGGGTCCAATTTTATGTTGAGATCAGTTCTACAAATTAGTTTCGTCTGTTTGGTTACTTTCAGGTGATGGCGGTTTTTGAGCTATGCTCCGACGACCGCAAACGTAGTGCAGCGTCTAGCCTCTTGGCGACGACCCAGGGCCCTACTGTACAAGAAAAAGCCGACAACGATGAACAAGAACCGTTCATCATTGCCGACTTCTCCTTTTACTCCGGGCCCAAACAGGTCTCGTCGCACACTTTTACTGAAATTGCATTCCGCCATCCACAATCAGCGTCTGGCCCGTTACAT
>NZ_JAXGWW010000006.1:0-22384 GCF_040773105.1 Lentilactobacillus sp. | reverse complement strand
AATCCGCCGGTTGGAATAATTTGTTTAGCTCTTTCTTCCAATTCTTCCAAATTTAAAATATCAATTTTTTGTTCATTATCATTTTGCTTATATCCATTAACAACAGTCATGACCGTCATACCTCCATATCATTATTGATCATCTACGAAAAGTGTATCACTTACCAAAAGTAAGTCAAAGATTCCGACTATTTTTTTCGTTTCTCACGATCAGTGCCAGAATTTATGGCCATTCGGACACTTAAAATCCACGAAAAGATTACAATATGAGTATCAGCAACTATTTACGTCATTGGGGGTGACGGCTTGAAGTTTACAAGAGACGAACTCATTAAGTTCGCAAGTCAGGATAAATTAGTTATTGTTAATCAGCCGTTTAACAATCCTGCTCATCATAATCGAATCATTTTTGATGCCATCCGTAATGCTAAAAATAATAAGATCTACGCACTCATTTACGAAAAGGACCATTCTTTATATCTGGATCTGAAATGTCGCATCGAACAGGCCGATAACTTAATCGAAACCTCGGCCTACATTACACCTGGTCAACACTTTGACAAACAACATTGGATTACAGTTAACGTTAACCTTGTTAATTCCCAATCAGAATTAAGACAACTGATCAATATGAGTTATCGGCTAACCGTTTAGGAAAGCTTGATCTGAATCCGGTTTTCATTAACTTAATGATCTTTTTTAGCACTTTAAATAACAACATTTGAGAATTGTTTCATGTGAAACAAAAATGGGACTGTGACAAAACTAACAGTTTTGTCCACAGTCCTATTTTTATGCTACATCACTAAAACATGTACGAATAATCAACTATTCATCATCCGAAGTCGAACCTTGATCATCGTTTTGCTCCGAGTCATCAGTTGGCGCGTCGGCATTGGATTGTCCGTCCTTTGCCTGGTCCTCTTCTGAATCGTCTTCTTTTTCAACTTTCGCCATTGTTGCAACTTTGGCACCATCCGTCATTCGAATCAAATGAACACCAAGCGTTGCTCGACCTGTTTGAGAAACATCTTCAACACCGAAGCGAATCATGACGCCTTGGTCCGTAATCAGCATAATGTCTTCTTCACCGGTAACCGTCGTTAAACCAGCCAATGGCCCATTCTTTTCGGTAATATTAGCGGTCTTAACACCTTTTCCACCACGACCCTTAACAGGGTAATCAGCAGCTGGGGTTCGCTTACCATATCCATTTTCGGAAATGATAAAGACTTCACTGTCAGGTTTCAAAATATCAGAGCCGACAACATAATCGTTTTCGCGGAGCCGGATTCCTCTGACACCGGTTGCTGAACGACCCATGGACCGGACAGCAGCAGCGTTAAAACTAACCGCATAACCAAGGTGCGTTCCAATAATAATATTTTGATCTTTGTCCGCAATTAAAACGTTGCTGACCTGATCGCCATCCTTCAGGTTAATGGCCTTTAAACCATTGCTGCGGATATTCGCAAAGTCTGAAACCAATGTTCGCTTAACGGTTCCCAGCAAAGTCACAAAGAACAGATCTTTTTGAATATCGTTATTCTTGTCAGAAACGTTGATAATGGCTTGAATCTTCTCATCATTACCAATGTTTAACAAATTAATAACCGGAATTCCCTTAGCGGACCGACCATATTCAGGGATTTCGTATCCCTTCATGCGGTACACTTTTCCAGCATCCGTGAAGAATAACAAGACATCATGAGTCGAGGTTGAAACCAAGTGTTCCACGAAATCATCGTTATGAACACCCATCCCTTGAACACCACGACCACCACGGTTTTGAGCTTTGAACTCAGAAGTTGGCAATCGCTTAATATAGCCATTATGCGTCAATGAGATGATGACGTCTTCTTCTTCAATCAGATCTTCGTCTTCAAGACTCAACACTTCGCCGACAAGCAATTCAGTTCGTCTTGCGTCACCAAAGCGATGCTGGATCTCCAATAATTCTTGATAAATAATCTCGTTAACGCGGTCGCGACTTGCAAGAATTGCTTTATACTCTTCAATATCTTTCATCAATTGATTATATTCTTTATCAATCTTTTCGCGTTCCAGTCCGGTTAAACGAACTAAACGCATGTCCAAGATCGCCTGAGCTTGTTTATCATCCAGACCGAAACCCTCAATCAATTGATTCTTGGCAACATCACCTGTCTGTGACCCACGGATAATTTTGATAATTTCGTCGATGTGGTCAAGGGCAATTCTTAATCCTTCGAGAATATGTGCCCGTGCCTGAGCCTTATTTAACTCATACTTGGTCCGTCGTTGAATAACTTCAACTTGATGATCCAAATAATAATTTAAGATCTCTTTTAAGCTGAGAATTCTTGGCGTGCCTTTAACAATTGCCAGCATATTAAAGCTGAATGATGTCTGCATCAACGTCAATTTGTACAAGTTGTTTAAAATAACTTCGGCACTGGCATCCCGGCGGACATCAATAACCACCCGCATCCCTTCACGGTCGGACTCATCATTAATATCAGTAATGCCTTCGATTCGCTTGTCGCGAGCTAATTCGGCAATTCTTTCAATTAATTTCGCTTTGTTGACCATGTATGGCAATTCGGTTGCAATAATTCGCTGCTTGCCACCGGATTCACCTTCAATTTCAACTTTGGCACGAACAATAATCGTTCCCTTACCAGTCTCATAGGCTTTCCGAATTCCGGATTTACCCATCACAACCCCACCGGTTGGAAAATCTGGACCAGGCAATACTTCCATTAAATCAGCAGTTGTCGCATCCGGATTATCCATCAAGACGTGAATGGCACTGATGACTTCCGCCAAATTGTGAGGGGGAATATTGGTCGCCATTCCAACAGCGATTCCGGAAGCCCCGTTAACCAGTAAGTTGGGAAAACGAGCTGGTAGGACAACAGGCTCCCGCTCTGTGCCATCGTAGTTGGGTTGGAAATCAATCGTATCTTTATTAATGTCACGGAGCATTTCCATGGCAATTTTACTTAATCGAGCTTCGGTATAACGCATTGCAGCTGCGCCATCACCATCAACTGAACCAAAGTTTCCGTGGCCATCAACTAACATGTAACGGTAACTAAAGTCTTGGGCCATTCGAACCATTGACTCATAGACAGCCGTGTCGCCATGGGGATGGTACTTACCTAAAACATCTCCAACAATTCTGGCTGACTTTTTATAAGGTTTATCTGGAGTAACACCCAGTTCATGCATATCGTACAAAATACGACGATGAACAGGCTTTAAACCATCACGAACATCTGGGAGCGCACGGGCAACGATCACACTCATTGCGTAATCCAGAAATGACGTTCGCATTTTTTTGGAAAGATCAACGTTGGTTACTCGACCAGCGATTGGTTCGTCTTGGTTGTCATTATTCGCCAAATCATTTACCTCCATTCATGGGTTTCGGTGGTATGTTTCATGTGAAACAATTTTTTCTGTGGGTTGAATTTGCGTAAATTATTGCAATTTAACTTTTACAAGGTAACAAATGCTTGCCACACTCAACTTTAAACATCCAAATTCTCCACAAACGTTGCGTTATCTTCAATAAACTCACGTCTTGGTTCCACCTTGTCACCCATTAACATCGAAAATACCTGATCAGCTTCAGCAGCATCCGAGGATTCGACTCGTAACAAGTGTCGGTTTTCTGGATTCATCGTTGTGTCCCACAGCTGTTCAGCATCCATTTCACCTAAACCTTTGTATCGTTGGATCACTGGCTTAGGTGATGGCTGCAAGGTGCCTAAGAAGGCATTCAAATCATCATCGGAATCAATGTACCGTGACATCTTTCCCTGACGAACTTGATACAGTGGTGGCTGAGCAACATAAACATAGCCGGCATCAATCAACGGCCGCATGTATCGATAAATCAGTGTCAGCAATAACGTCTGAATATGGGCACCATCAACATCCGCATCGGTCATGATAATCAGCTTGTGATAATTGATTTTCGATAAATCAAAATCTTCACCAAAGCCGGTCCCCATTGCTGTAAACAATGAGCGAATTTCTTCATTCGCCAAAATCCGATCCATGCTGGCTTTTTCAACGTTCAAAATCTTTCCACGAATTGGCAAAATTGCTTGCGTTAATCGTGAACGACCTTGCTTGGCTGAACCGCCGGCAGAATCCCCCTCGACGATAAATAATTCTGAAATTTTCGGATCTTTACTGGTGTTATCAGCTAACTTACCAGGTAAGTTGCTAATTTCCAAACCGCTCTTTTTCCGCGTAACTTCTCGGGCACGTTTGGCAGCTGAACGGGCTTTTGATGCAAGCAACCCCCGGTCAACAATCTTGCGGGCCATCTTAGGATTTTCCATGAGGAACTTAGTGAAGTGGTCACTAAAAATTCGGTCGGTTACTGTTCGGGCATCGGAGTTTCCTAATTTGGTTTTAGTTTGTCCTTCAAATTGAGGATCGGGATGCTTGATGCTGACAACTGCCGTGGTCCCTTCACGAACATCTTCTCCGGAAAGGTTCGGTTCATTGTCTTTTAATAGCTTATTCTTGCGGGCATAATCATTGATGACACGGGTTAGCGCCCGTTTGAACCCTTCTTCGTGGGTTCCGCCTTCATAGGTATGAATGTTGTTCGTAAAGGTCATCAACGTATTGTGATAATCGTTTGTGTATTGAATGGCTACTTCAACGGTGATGCCATTCATCACGCCTTCAACATAGATTGGCTCATCCAATAACGTTTCTTCGCTGTGATCCAAATATTCAACGTAATGTTTAATACCACCTTCATACATAAAGTCCTGTTCTGTGGGCTTGTCTGGGCGAAGGTCTCTGACAACAATCCGCAGCCCTTTATTCAAGAAGGCCAATTCACGAAGACGGGCAGTTAAAACCTTAATGTCATAGGTCGTTGTTTCACGGAAAATATCAGGATCCGGCAAGAAATGAACTTTGGTGCCGTGAAGATCATCTGAGACTTCTCGAACAACCTTCATCTGGGTATGAACATGGCCGCGGGTAAAGTCCATGTAATAGACTTTTCCGTCCCGGGTGACTTCAACATCAAGTTCTGAGGACAGCGCATTAACGACTGAAGCCCCAACACCATGCAGTCCACCAGAGACCTTATATCCGCCGCCGCCAAATTTACCGCCGGCATGCAGGATGGTAAAAACAGTTTCCAAAGCGGGTTTTCCGGTCTTTTTTTGAATATCGACAGGAATTCCCCGACCATCATCGGTGACGGTAATACTATTGTCCTTTTCGACGGTTACGGTAATCTTCGTCGCAAATCCAGCCAGCGCTTCGTCAATTCCGTTATCAACGATTTCCCATACTAAATGGTGAAGTCCTTGTGAACTGGTGGTCCCGATATACATTCCGGGCCGTTTGCGGACAGCTTCCAAACCTTCGAGAACCTGAATCTGGCTCGCATCGTATTCATGGGCCAATTCTTTTTTAGTTTCTTTTTTGTCAGCCATTTCGTTTCTCCTTCGCTATTTTTCCAAAGTAACCTGACCTTCATTAATCCTGAAAATTCGCGGATTGGTCAATAATTCCTGCTGAACGCCACTTAAGCTTGTGGTCGTCAAAAACGTTTGCACCTTATCTTGAATTGCCGTCAACAAATGGGTTTGTCGGAAATCATCAAGTTCAGACAAAACATCATCCAGCAACAGTATTGGGTATTCGTCAGTTTGTTCTTTCATCAAATCAATTTCGGCCAGCTTCACCGATAAGGCAGTCGTTCGCTGTTGTCCCTGAGAACCAAATGACTGGACCTCTTTTTCATTAATCACAAAATGCAAGTCATCGCGTTGTGGACCAATTAATGTGGTCATTCTTAGGATTTCTTTTTCTTTAATCTTGGAAAACTGTTTCAATAAATTCTGATAAATTGATTCCACTGACCCCAATTGGTCTTGATCGACCGCGGTTCGATAATCGAATTTGAGCTGTTCTTTTCCCTGAGAAATTTCGGAATGAACAGCTTGAGCGTATGTCTCCAACTTTTTAAGTAATTGGAGTCTTTGAAAAATAATTTCGGCACCATAAGCCGAAAGCTGATCGGACAAGACATCCAAGTAGACCCGATCAGATTGTTTTTTATGATGCAAATCTTTTAAATATCGATTTCGTTGCTTCAATATTTTCTTGTACTGGGTGGAATTGTAAAGATAACGGTTACTCATTTGCGCAAATTCCATATCCATAAATCGTCGCCGAACTTGTGGTGCCCCTTTGACGATTGATAAATCCTCGGGCGCAAATAAAATCACGTTCATCTGACCGATATAACTGGATAGCTTCGCTTGCTCCAAATGGTTAACTTTAGCCCGTTTGCCCTTGGCACCTAAATCAAGTTCGATGGGAACGGTTCCCAGACGCTTTTGAAGTTTTCCCTTAATCTGTGCTGTCTGGCTTTGCCAATTGATCAATTCTTTTTCATTATTGGTTCGATGGCTCCGTGTTAACGCCAGCACATAAATCGCTTCAAGAAGATTTGTCTTTCCCTGGGCATTCTCGCCAAGAAAGACGTTGATGCCATCAGAAAACTTTAACGTCTGATCAACATAATTACGAAAATGGTGAAGCTCAATTTCCGTTAACTTCATTCATTTTCCTGCTTTGAGTGAATAAAAAATAAGCCAACGTCAGGGACTTCAACATGATCGCCATCATATAACTTTCGACCACGGCGATTGTCAGGTTCGTCATTGACATTAACTGCAGTTTCTCTTAAGAACCATTTGGCTTGACCTCCGCTAGCGATAATTGATTCTTCTTTTAGCAGTTGTCCAAGAGTGATGTAGGGACTATCAATAAAAACATCTTTTTTCACAATTTCACCCACCTTTTTACTTCTTTTATTATACCCCTTTCATTACTAAAAGTACACGCCGATAACGATTCTTGGGCATTCTGAGCACTTTTAAAGACTTTTGATATTTTTGCATCAAATTGACGAAAATTGCTAAAAAGAACGTATATGGACTTCTAGCGCTTTTTAAGGACGGAAATCAAGTTCAAGCCAAAATTCAAATGTGGCTGACTCCCAAATCACAAATTAGGCAACGATTATTTCACAAAATGAAGGCAGAAAAAAACAACTCCCAGAATGTGGTGGGAGTTGTTGGTTAATTTTATCTAAAACGTTCTGATTGGTGTAATTAACTGCACGAAGCTGTCGCTGTCTTCGGTTGGCGTTAATGTAAATGGTCTTAAAGCCGACGTGAAATCAATGTTAATGGTTGATTGACTGAAGGAGCGCAGGGCATCTTTCATGTAATCAGGGTTGAATGAAATTTCCAATTGGTTACCCTCGAGATTCTTAGGTTCCAAATCTTCTTCAACATTACCAACATCTGGAGAGTTGCCATAGATGGTCACGGATTTCTTGTCAGGATCGACCGTAATTTTGACCACGTTGTTTCGGGATTCGTGAGAAAGTAAGGATGCCCGTTCGATAGCAGCCAATAATTCTGGTGCATCAAAAGCAACCCGCGTGTCATAAGAATCAGGAATCAACCGGGTTGTGTCAGGATAGTTTCCTTCCAGTAGTCGGGAGTAAAACAAGGTATTGCCAATTGTAAAGAGGGCTTGGTTTTCGGTAACGGTCAAAGTGACAGCTTCTTGAGTATCGTCGATCATTCGGGACAATTCAGTCAAGCTCTTTCCAGGAATCACAAAGTTATAAGCCCCTTCAATCGGTGTTTCCAAGGTAACTTTACGTTGGCTCAAGCGATGACTGTCAGTAGCAACCGCCATGACGTGATCTTCTGAGATCACAAAATGAACCCCGGTTAATATTGGTCGACTTTCTTGATTGGAAACGGCGACAACTGTTTGACTGATAATTTGTTTGAAGAGATCAGCCGCCAAAGGAATTGAGTCGTTGGTTTGGATTTCAGGTAAGTGTGGATAATTGTTGGCATCCAAACCATTAATCGTGAAGGATGATTGTCCTGAAGTGATCATGGTCTGGAAGTTTTCACCAACTTCAAGGGTAATTGTATCTTTAGGTAATTTTTTGACGATATCTGTAAAGAAACGAGCAGGCAACACAATGGCACCTTCTGATTCAATAACCAGCATGTTGTCTGGATCGTCTGCCTTTAAGGTTGTTTCAATAGAAATATCGGCATCACTACCTGTTAATACTAATCCATCCGGACCGGCAACGATTTTTAACCCTGTTAAGATTGGAATTGTTGTCTTTGTTGAAATGGCTCTGGAAACGGTGTTAAGTCCCTTTGTAAATGCTGTTCGACCAATAGAAAATTTCATACGTTAAATCAACCTCCCGGAAAGTGTTAGTAATATATATTAATTAATAAAAGAAAAAGAAGTAATAGTAGGGCATGTGGATATTGTGGATAACTTTTCACAAGTCTTTTATCCCCAGCGATAATCCTGTGGATAAAACTGTGCACAACTTATTTACTTCTCAGTTATTTATCCACAACCGATTATACCATTTTAGCTGAGTGCACTTTTGATATCAGAAATTTCTTTTCGTAAATCAGAATCTAATTTAATGATTTCGGCAATTTTGTCGCAAGCATGAATCACAGTTGTGTGATCTTTGCCGCCAAATTCTTTGCCAATCTTTGGTAATGAATTGTTGGTCATTTCCCGTGACAGGTACATGGCGATTTGTCGTGGCATGACAATTGATTTCATGCGCTTTTTGCCCTTTAGATCATTAATTGAGATGTGGAAGTAGTTGGCCACTTTGTTTTGAATGTCAACGATGGACAGCTCACGGTTGTCCTTACTTAATTTAAGTCCCCGAAGTGCTTCGTAAACCAAGTCGGTGGTGATCGGCTCATCCTTTAACTTGGAGTAAGCCTGAACGCGTGACAAGGCGCCTTCAAGTTCGCGGACGTTTGAATCAATTTGTCCGGCGATATAAGTCAAGGTATCGTTTGGAATCACTAAGTTATCCAACTCAGCTTTATTTTTAAGAATGGCAATTCTAGTTTCCAAATCTGGTGGCGTAATGTCGACAGGCAGTCCCCAGGCGAAACGGGAAACCAATCGTTCCTGAAGCTTTGGGATTTCTTGTGGGACCCGATCAGATGTCAATACGATTTGTTTGTCGTTATTGTAGAGATCGTTAAATGTATGAAAGAACTCTTCTTGAGTTCCTTCCTTTTGGGCAAAGAACTGAATATCATCGACCATCAAGATATCGACGTCACGGTATTCACGGCGGAACTCTTCCGTTCGATTGGTTTGAATGGCGTTGATAAAATCGTTGGTGAAGGCCTCGCTGGTCACATACTTAACGTTTGTTTCGGGATGATCTTCCAGTCGCTTATTGCCGATCGCCTGCATTAAATGGGTTTTCCCCAAGCCAACACCGCCATAAAAGAATAGCGGATTATAGAGCTTTCCAGGTTCTTCAGACACAATTAAAGCAGCCGCGTGGGCCATTTGGTTCCCTTTTCCAATGATAAAGTTGTCAAACGTGTAATTCGGATTGAGATGATTTTCCTTGCTGAACGAAAACTCATCTTTATCCGAATCATCTGCTGAATGGTTATCCACAGGTTTTGCTTTATCTTCTTTATTAACGTCCGAATCCAGAATAAACTTTGGCTCGATGTTGCCCTTTGTAATGACGAAGGCATACTCAACCAAGTTTGGTACCAATTGGTTTTTCCAGTAATCCCGATGCAATTCAGAAGGTAAAGATAACGTCAGTGTGGATCCATCAAAGCTGATCGGTTTGACTGGTTTGATCCAGGTATCATATGTAAGGTCAGTGGTGTTGCTTCGGAACTGTTCACTTAACTTTTGCCATAATGAATCCTTATCTAACACTTTGAATTCCCCCTCTGTTTTTAAGTCGTTGAAATGAAATGCAAATTAATTTTAGCATTCCACAGAAAAGTTTTCCACAGGCAAAAAGGACCTGTGCATAATTGTTTCACAGGAGTGGAGAAAAAAGATAACTTCCCTGTTGATAAGTGGAAAAGTGGGTTGAAATACAGGCTAATTCACAGCTGACTGTGCATAACTAAAAGCGATAACATCGGCTTTGTGGATAAAAAACAGTCAGAAATCCACAACTTGTGGATAACTTTTAAAACAGTGTGTGATTCTGTGGATAACCTTGTGTAAATCTCTAAAATCGACTATCATAATTTAAGCGGTTATCCACATAAGTTGTTCATGAAACAAATTTTTAATTATTTTTGATTTCAGGGAATAGGTAAAAGACTATTCCATTAGTGAACAAATTATGTTAATATATTTGGGAAATGCATTTGAACATATTGTAATTAAATGCTTAAACGCGACTTCAGAAGTAAAGGAGGATTTCATAATGAAAAGAACATACCAACCAAAGAAGCGTCATCGCGCTCGCGTTCATGGCTTCCGTAAACGAATGAGTACCAGCAATGGTCGTAAAGTCTTAGCTCGCCGACGTCAAAAAGGTAGAAAATCATTGTCTGCATAGACCACTGACCATTCAGTGGTCTTTTTCATTTATTTTTCAAAAATCTGTGGAGATGGATCATGCGAAAATCGTATCGAGTCAAAAAAGAGTCTGAATTTCAAAAAGTTTTTGAAACTCACAACTCGGTTGCAAATCGTCAATTTGTTGTCTATTCACTGGACAAGCCTCATCAATTACATTTTCGCGTCGGTATTTCTGTTGGTAAGAAGATCGGTAATGCGGTACATAGAAATTGGGTTAAGCGGCGCATCCGCCAATCCCTATTAGAATTAAAGCCCTATTTACGGCAGGACGTCGACTTCATTGTGATTGCTCGACCAGCAACCGATCAGATGTCGATGCAAGATGTTAAATCCAGCTTAATTCACGTACTCAAGTTAGCTAAACTAATCGATCCCAACTACGATAGTGAGGAAAAAAGTTGAAAAAGAGAATAAAGAAAATACTGGTACTACTCTCGTTAGTGAGTTTAACAGTAGTGCTTTCCGCTTGTAGCAACAAGCCCATAACTGAACACAGTACAGGTATTTGGGATGGCTGGGTTGTTTTGAACTTCTCGCGGGCCATCATCTGGTTATCCAAGTTCTTCAGCGACAACTACGGAATGGGAATTATCATCTTTACCATCCTGGTTCGAATTGTGATCTTGCCGTTGATGATCTATCAAACCAGAAGTATGAGAAAGACCCAAGAGGTTCAACCTCAACTGAAGGCTTTGCAGAAGAAGTATTCATCAAGGGATGCTGCTACTGTTCAAAAACTGCAAGAAGAACAAAAGAAGTTGTACGCCGAAGCAGGGATTAACCCACTTGCCGGCTGTTTGCCATTAATCGTTCAGATGCCAATCCTGTTCGCGCTGTACCAATCAATCTGGCGGACGGATATTTTAAGAAGTGGAACGTTCTTCTGGCTGCAACTTGGGCATCCGGATCCATATTTCGTCTTACCTGTCCTGGCTGCCTTGTTCACGTTCATTTCTTCATGGCTGGCAATGAAGGGTCAACCGGAATCCAACTCAATGACAACGATGATGACGCTGGGAATGCCAGTCTTCATTTTGATCATGGCCGTTAGCTTGCCATCTGCCTTGTCACTGTACTGGGTAATTACCAACGCCTTTCAGGTGGGTCAAACCTTGGTTATTCAAAACCCTTGGAAGATTCGTCGGGAACGTGAAAAGAAACAGCGTGAAGAGCGCGAAAAGCAACGGGCAATTAAAAAAGCCGTTCGCCGTGCTAAGAAGAGTAAACGTAAATAATGAATTATCCTACCTGATGAGATCGTTTTGATTTCGTCAGGTTTTTTTGTGAATGAAATGAATGAGGAGCATATTAAACTGTGTATTGAATATCGAGGTGGATTGAATGAAAAACATTGTGATTGCATCGGACTCATTTAAAGGCAGCTGCACCTCCATGGAAGTAGCTGATTATTTAGCGCAAGGCATTCAGACGGCTAAAAGTGACGTCAAAATAACTAAAATCGCCCTTGCTGACGGCGGAGAAGGAACCGTACAAGCGATTATAAAGGCCACTGACGGCAAATTGATCACTTCGAAGGTATCTGGTCCTACTGGCCGTCAAATTGATGCCCAGTGGGGGTTAATTGACGCTCAGACAGCTGTGATTGAAATGGCTGCCGCCGCCGGCTTCGCTCAAGATAAGACAGAAGATGCGGCCATTAAGTCAACGTTTGGGGTCGGAGAACTGATTGTGGCCGCCTTGGACCACGGTGTTTCAAAAATATATCTGGGTCTTGGCGGCAGTTCAACCAACGATGGCGGTGTCGGGATGGCTCAAGCGTTGGGTGCACATTTTTTGGATGCTCAAAGTCATGAAATCGGTCCAGGGATTAGCGGGCTGGCAGATTTAGCGAAAGTTGATTTTAGTCAAATCGATCCACGCATTCGTGAAGTGAATGTGGTCGGCTTATCTGACGTGGACAATCAATTAACAGGACCAACCGGCGCCACCGCCGTCTTTGGCCCACAGAAAGGCATTTTGCCCGGCCAAATTGCCGAGGATGACCAACGATTGGCTCATTTGGCAAAACTGACGACGGCCGCTGTTGGGCGTGATTTTTCAATTAATCCCGGTTCCGGTGCGGCTGGCGGACTTGGATTTGGCGTCTTGGCATTTCTTGGGGGTCGATTGATGTCTGGGATTGAAGTAATTATGCAGTTAACCCATTTAAAAGCAATCATGAGTGACGCAGCGTTGGTTATCACCGGAGAAGGGCGTATCGACCAACAGACGCTCAACGGAAAGTTGCCCCTCGGTGTTGCCAAGCTGGCCAAGCAGGCGGCAGTTCCGGTGGTGGCCGTCGCGGGAAGCCTCAGTGGCGATTTGCGAGCTGTTTATCAACAGGGATTTGATTTGCTGATATCGACGACGACTTCGCCAATGAGATTGCAAGATGCAATTGCCCAAGGCCCTAATTTAATTCGCGCGGCAGGATATCGGATTGGCAAAATTTTACAGTTAAAAACACGGTTTGAAGACAAATAAATCGACGATCATTTCACGCCTAATTGGCTGAGATGATCGTCGATTTTTTAGTCCTTGCATTATTATTTCGTCTATATGTTGACTTGCTCTATAATACCGTTATCAATATTAATAGGGGATGGGTAGATGGAACTTGGATCTTTAGCAGAGTGGGTGACTGGACTCGCCGAAATTATTGCGGTGGTCACCGCTTTATTTTTACCTCAATTTCAAAAGCGGGGGCAAATTAAATTTAAACGTAAACGAACTAAAAATATCATTTTGCGGTCCACCAAAACACTGTTAGGAACTAATAAACTGACTGACGATGATACCACTTTCAAAACATTTAAGGCGTATGTTGCAATTAATCAATTGTTGACCACTGATGCAAAACAAGAAACGCTGCTTGAGATGGGGGCCTCGATTATTCAAATCCTGAATAACGGAACTCAACTTAATACAGATCAAATTCAGCAAATCGACCAACTGGTTAAAGATGTCGAAAATTTTCATATTTAACCGATTGATGCCTTTTGAAGAGTCAATTTATTGATATCTCATTCCGCCATCGACCAAGATGGATTGACCCGTAATATAGGCGGCGTCAGGGGATGCAAACCAGGAAACAACTTTTGCGACGTCATCAGGCGTTGCCTCTCTGCCCAGTGAGATTTCACTGAGGCAGTTTTTTTGTTGCTCTTGAACTGAAATGCCCTTGATTTCTGCCGTACGTTTATCAATTCCGTCTCTTAATGGAGTTCTGACAATCCCGGGGTCGTAAGCATTAACTGTAATTTGGTCTTTTGCCAACTCTTTTGAGGCGGCTTGGGTGATACCACGGACACCAAATTTTGAAATTGAATAAGCACTTTGAAGCGCGGATGCCTCGACTCCGGCAAGGGAAGCAGCGTTCACGATTCGACCGCCCTTTCCTTGTTTTTTAAACTGTTCTGCGGCCGCCTGAGTTCCCCAATAGGTTCCTAACAGGTTGACGTCTAATAATCTGCGGATGTCTTTTTCTTTTGAATCGACAATTTCATCGATAAAGGCAACGCCGGCGTTATTGACGTAGACACCTAATTCACCGAGGTCTTTAACTGCTGAATCGACCAAATCAAAAACGCTTTGGCGATCGGCCACGTCGACATGATAGAACTTGGCGGAATACCCGGCCTTAACAAGATCTTCCGTAACCTTTTTGCCGGTATCGGCATTAATGTCAACTACTGCGATTGCAAAGCCATCCTTTGCGAGTCTGTGTGCGACCCCTTCTCCAATTCCCTGTCCAGCACCTGTTACAATTGCTAATTTTGCCATTTTCTCCACCCCTGTTTTTATATTAAAGTCCACATAAAATTAAAAACGCTTCTGCAGTATAGACTGCAGAAGCGATTAACACGTTACCATTCTGTTTTGTTCAACGATTGCCCGTTAAACCTCAACAACCACCGTTAAGATGGTGTGTCTGCTAACGGGGACCTTTCCGTTTGCTGCTCATTGACTCCAACTCACAGCGACCAATCCTCGGCCATGTTCATTTAGGTTGAATATTGGCTTTCAGCACCGCCAACTCTCTGACAAACAACCAGCAACTACTTACCGATTCATTTTGTTTAACAAATTATCATTTAATTAGAGTCGAATATAGCAGTCATTTTTTTGTTTGTCAAACGTTTTTAATCAACCGAATGCGGATTGCTTTGCTGACTAACCGGGTAGCTCATAACATCGGCGTCCAAAATATCGTATTGTTTCATCAATGCATGTTCAACTTTTTCACCAATTGCATAGGCGGTTCTCAGATCGGTATCATCAGCTAAGTAAATCCCAATTTTCATTACAATTTGGTCACCTAGCCATCGCGGTTCGATCCCTTGGATGCCAAGGACGCCCGGAATGGTGCTGATGGTTTTGCTGTAACGGTCAATATCTTTTGGATCAAACCCTTCTGTTAGTCGCATAATTGTCGTCCGAAAGATGCTGATTGAGGCGTGAAGAATCAAACAGCCGACAAGTAAAGTTGCCACACCATCTAACCATTGCGCACCAAGGTAGGCGCCACCAATTGAGAGAAACGTCCCAAAACTGGTCCAGGCATCACTTTTAAGATCCTGGCCAGAGGCCGTTAAAGCTTGGTTTTTCAGTTGTTGACCCTTAAGGGAATTGTATTTGGCGAGAATTGAAATGATGATGGCGGCGATCATACTGACGCCGAGTGACCAATAATTGGGTCGAATGGTGTGTCCGGCAAAAAAGCGCTGAACAGCAAATGCGCCGTCTACAAAAATCTGGATACTAACTGCAAACATAATCGTGGCTGACAATAGCGCCGCAATATTTTCGTATTGCCAATGCCCCATGACGTGGTTGGAATCGGGTGGGCGTTTGGAAATTTTTAAGCCGGTGATTAAAATGGCAGCCCCACAAACGCCAGTTAGATTATTTAACCCATCGGCAATTAAGACAGAAATTTGAGCCAAATATCCGATGATGAGTTCAGCGACCATTATTGATGAGTATGCACCGAGATTAATCCAGGTGATTTGTTGGGCCTCTTGAAGTTTACTAAGACGGTGCTGGCGGTCAATTTGAATGTTTCGGCCGGCGTCATATTGATTTGTATTCGCCATGTTATCACTTCCCAAAATCGAAAACCAGAATTGGCTATGGTCTGTGGTTAGTCTTAATTTAAAAATCGCATTTTCAATAAAATGTTGCTAACACCTATTATATCGAGTTTGTTAAGTTTTTGTTCGCTGACGATTTCAAATGTGACAAATCATTTAAAGTTTGCGTTTAGTTTGCGTTTTTAGCCGGAAACCGTTTATTAATGCGCGTTTTTATGCTATTATTAACCAGTTAATTCAAATAAAGGGAGTTTATTATGACAATTTACTCTGGAAAAACCATCCAAGACGCCGTAGAACAGGGTTTAGCCGCTTTATCACTCACTTCGGACCAAGTTGAAGTCAACGTTATTCAACAGCCTAAGAATGGATTCTTAGGTATCGGTCGCAAACCAGCCAAGGTTGAACTTACACAAAAAAATAAGCAAGAACAAATTAAACCAAATAACCAGCCACAGCCAACTGATGAAGAAGTTGGCGCAGCACCATCTGAAACTGAAGATAGTTCAATTGATTTAGAAGATGTTTCTCAAAAGTTAGCCAACTATTTAAACGATGTCCTTGTTGCAATGGGGTTTTCGTTCAAGTTAAAGCTGGACTTGAAGAGCAAGCACGCCATTTATATCGATATTGATACCGACCAGGAAAGCCGACTCATTGGCAGACATGGCCGCACGATTAATGCGCTCCAAAATCTATCTCAGATTTTTATTAACCGTCTCGGAGCCAACAACGTCACCGTTGAATTGGATACCGCAAACTATCGCGCACGTCGAAGCGAGTCATTGATTCAGCTGGCTGATAAGACTGCGCGTAACGCCATTGCCAATGGCAAACCGGTCTATTTGAACCCAATGCCGGCGTTTGAACGTAAGCAGATCCATAATGCTTTGGCCGATAACGACCACGTCATGACCTATTCAACCGGTAAGGAACCTCATCGGGTAATTGTTGTTGCCCCAAAATAGTTCTCAAAACCAATTGACAAACCGATTGGATTAAAATATTATGTAGTTAATCATTCTTATCTTAACTAGGTAAAGTAGTCAAAGTGCTTTATCCATGTCAGTTTATTTGGCATGGAGTGGCGCTTTTTTTGTGCTTTAAGATAGAATTTTTGGTTTAATAACGTCACTATTCAATTTTTCGTGGAGGGAAGCTTAATCATGGTTTTAACAACAACAGAATTTGATACGATTGCGGCTATTTCGACTCCGCCTGGTGAAGGTGGGATTTCAATTGTCCGAATTAGTGGTGAAGAGGCGCTTAACGTCGCCAAAAAGCTTTATCGCGGTAAAGACCTTGATCGGGTTGCCAGCAATACCATTAATTATGGTCATATTGTCGACCCGGAAACCAACGAAGAAGTCGACGAAGTGATGCTTTCTGTTATGAGAGCTCCCCACACCTATACTGAAGAAGACATCGTTGAAATTAACTGTCATGGCGGTATTGTGTCGACCAACCGCATTCTTCAACTGGTGCTGAGTTACGGTGCTCGGATGGCAGAACCCGGTGAATTTACCAAGCGGGCCTTTTTAAACGGTCGAATTGATTTATCACAGTCTGAGGCCGTGATGGATCTGATTGAAGCCAAGACGGATCGCTCGATGAAGGCGGCTATCAGCCAGTTGGACGGTAACTTATCTCACTTAATCAAGCATTTGAGACAAGATATTTTAGACGTATTGGCACAAGTTGAGGTCAATATTGACTACCCTGAATATGACGACGTCGAAACCATGACCAGCAAGTTGCTGAGAGAAAAGGCCAACGACGTTCATGGTCGAATTGTTCAGTTATTGAAAACCGCCAAACAAGGCAAAATTTTACGTGAAGGGTTGGCAACGTCAATTATTGGCCGCCCAAATGTTGGCAAATCAAGTTTATTGAATAATTTGCTTCACGAAGATAAGGCAATTGTCACTGACGTGCCGGGAACCACCCGCGACGTTTTGGAAGAATATGTCAATGTCCGTGGAGTCCCGTTGAAATTAGTTGATACTGCCGGTATCCGAGATACAACTGACAAAGTAGAAAAAATCGGGGTTGACCGGTCCCGAAAAGCGATTAATAGTGCTGATTTGGTTTTACTGGTTCTTAACGCGAGCGAGGAACTGACCGACGAAGACCAAAAACTACTCGATATTACAAAGGACAAACAGCGAATTATCATTCTTAACAAGACTGATTTGCCGGTCAAAATTGATATGAGCCAAGTCCAGCAAATGGCTGGCGGCAATAATGTGATTTCAACATCAGCGATTAAAGATGACGGCCTCACCCAATTAGAAGAATTGATTGCTAAAATGTTCTTTGATGAAGGAATCGAGAGTAGTCAAAACGATGTGATGGTCACAAATGCCCGCCACATTGGGTTGCTTAATCAGGCCAAACAGGCATTGGAAGATGTCATTAAGGGTCTGGATGACGGCATGCCGGTTGATTTGGTCCAAATCGACATGACCCGCTGCTGGGATACGTTAGGTGAAATTACCGGTGATAGTTACCAAGATGAATTAATTGATCAGCTATTTAGTCAATTCTGTTTAGGAAAATAACTTGTTTCACATGAAACATTTGGAGGAAATACTGTTGAAGAGTTTACGAGTAAGCGATGTTAAGCAAAAATATCGCGGCCAGGATTTTGATGTTATTGTTGTCGGTGCCGGTCACGCCGGCTGTGAAGCTGCTTTGGCTGCTGCCCGGATGGGAAACAAGACCTTACTGATCACGATCAATTTGGATATGGTTGCTTTTATGCCCTGTAACCCATCAGTGGGTGGCCCGGCTAAGGGAACGGTTGTCCGTGAAGTTGACGCTTTGGGTGGCGAAATGGGTAAAAATATTGATAAGACCTACATTCAAATGCGAATGTTAAATACCGGAAAAGGGCCCGCTGTTCAAGCGCTCAGAGCCCAGGCGGATAAGCACGCCTACCATGCTGAAATGAAGCATACGATCGAAAAAGAACCGAACTTGACCCTGAGACAGGGAATTGTTGATTCGTTGATCGTCGAAGATGGTGTTTGTAAGGGTGTTGTCACCAATACGGGTGCTGAATGCTATGCCAAAGCCGTTGTGATTGCCGCTGGAACTGCTGCCCGCGGAAAAATTATTATTGGCGAGTTGATGTATGCTTCTGGCCCGAACAATTCCCAACCAGCAGAGAAGCTTTCTGGAAATTTAGAGGCGCTGGGCTTTGATTTGGAGCGGTTTAAAACCGGAACACCACCCCGGGTTGATGGGACAACCATTGATTATTCCAAGACTGAGGAACAACCAGGCGATGAAAATCCTCATCACTTTAGCTTTGAATCTTCTGATGCCAATTATTTGGCAGTTAAAGATCAACTGTCATGTTGGTTGACATACACCAATGAAACGACCCATCAAATCATCCGTGAGAATTTGGACCGGGCCCCGATGTTTACCGGTGTCATCGAAGGGGTCGGACCCCGATACTGTCCGTCAATTGAAGATAAAATTGTTCGGTTTGCCGACAAGAGCCGTCACCAATTGTTCTTGGAGCCGGAAGGTCGAAAGACTGAGGAATGGTACGTGGACGGCCTCTCCACTTCAATGCCGGAAGAGGTTCAACAAAAAATGATTCATTCAATCGTCGGCCTTGAAAATGCCCAGATGATGCGTCCAGGTTATGCGATTGAGTATGATGTGGTTGCCCCTTATCAATTAAAGCCGACTTTGGAGACTAAAGTTGTTAAGAATCTCTTTACAGCTGGACAAACCAACGGAACTTCAGGTTATGAAGAAGCCGCTGGCCAAGGGTTGATTGCCGGAATTAACGCCGGCCGCCGTGCTTTGGGTAAAGGGCCGTTTGTCTTAAAACGAAATGAAGCTTACATTGGTGTGATGATTGATGACTTGGTGACTAAAGGCACAAAAGAGCCGTACCGACTGCTGACAAGTCGTGCAGAGTATCGTTTATTGTTACGAACTGACAATGCGGATATGCGATTGACCGAAAAAGGTCATGAAATTGGATTGATTTCTGATGCGCGTTACGCGCGATTCTTGGAGAAAAAACAAGCCATTGAAAATGAGCTGCAACGTCTGAGTACGATTCGAATTAAACCATCCGATGACGTGAACGCCTTCGTTCAAGAACACGGTGATAAACCACTTCAAGACGGTGTTCTGGCATCCATTTTTCTACGGCGCCCATACGTCGACTATCAGACTTTGATGCGGTTTATTCCAGCATCCGACCAGACGCCGGATCGCCATGTGATCGAACAAGTGGAAATTCAAACCAAGTATGCCGGCTATATTAAGAAGGCTGAGCAAAGTGTTGAAAAAATGAAGCGAATGGAAGCCAAAAAGATTCCCGATCGCATTGATTATGATGCGATTGACGGGATTGCCACTGAGGCGCGTCAGAAGCTCCAAAAGATCCATCCCCAAACAATTGCCCAAGCATCCCGGATTAGTGGTGTTAATCCCGCTGATATCGCGATTTTGAGTGTTTATATTCAACAGGGTAAGATTAGTAAGCTGGCCCAATAAAATTTCGGCTAAATAAACAGGAACTGCCAGGACAAGTCTCGTTGACTTGTTCCAGCAGTTCCTGTTTTTATGATCCGTTAAATTGTGAACGTTTATTGTGGATGGTGCTAAACAATAACAGGCTGAGTCCCATACAGGTCATAATTGCGACGGCCATCGGAAGATAGGTGTTGGTTCCCATGAGGCCCACTAAAGGCGACATGAGGCCACCAATCGCGTTTTGAGACAAGCCCAGCATTGCTGACAGACCCCCATTATTATGCAGTGTCAAGTTCATGATAATCGAAGTCGTTAGTGTAAATAACATACCAAATTGAGTTACTGTCAGAAAAACGAGGATAATGACGAGTGGCAGATTGTTCAAGAATAATGCGCTCAAGGTTAGTAGGATAGACGTTAAAAACGTACTTGTAAGAATGACTTTGGTTTGACCGGCCTCACTAAAGCGACCGGCTAATGCACCTGGGATTGCCGAACCAACGGCAATTCCAATACCATTTAATGCGTACAGGAGACTAAATCCCTGAACTGACATGTGGAAGAAGTTTTGGAAGACAAACGAGGATGCGGAAATATAACTAAACAGCCCACCAGATACTAATCCGGTTGCGATAATTAAGCGGACGAACTTGGAATTTTTAAGCAGTTGAAACATTCGGCCAATTGATTTCCCGGCGCCACCTTGAATTCGTTTTTCAACCGGTAAGGTTTCCTTAACTCCCAACCAAAGGGCAATTACGAGAATAAAGCCAATGGCTGCCAGCAAAATGAAGATCCCCTGCCACTCAACGTAGCGAATCATGAAGCCGCCAATCACAGGTGAAATCACCGGGAAAATGCCGTTTACAGCAGATAACAGTGAATAGAACTTAGTCAAAAGCGGCCCTGAAAACAAATCGGACGCAATTGCTCTGGATAGTACTTGGCCACTTGCACCGGCGAGTCCCTGGATAAATCTGAGTAAAATGAGCAGGTATGCTGAGTGGCTGTATGCGATCATCAACGATACGAGACCGAAGATAAAAAAACCGACCATTAAGGGTTTCTTTCGGCCATATTTATCACTTAAGGGTCCTGAGATCAATTGCCCCAACGCAAGACCAATTAAACAGGCACTTAAAGATAGCTGAATGAGTGAAGGTTGAGCGTGCAAGTCGCGCGTCATTTCCGGCAGGGCCGGCAAATATAAATCGATTGATAGTGGCCCAGTGGCGCTGATGGTTCCTAGAATGAAGACCAGCCAAAGCTGATTTTTTAATTTTGGTTTTGATGTCATGTCGTTACCTCTATATTTACAAATGGCGTGATACAAAATATCATACAGGGTGATTTTAAGATGAGCAATAAATTAGGGTTATGTTAATTATCAGCTAAAAGATTGTCATGGCGGGCAAATGTGATAAAATTAATATCGATTGCGTTAACTATCCGTTATGGATCATACGCATTCCTAATTGTGTCCTTCATAAAGGAGTTTCTAAATGAAAATTATTAAAGAAATACTCAGTTGGGTTATCCCGATTATCGTCGGACTGGTCGTTGCACTGCTGATTCGGCAGTATGTGTTCACCTTCGCCCGCGTTGACGGCCCTTCAATGGAACCTAACTTGGTCAACAAAGAACGGTTAATTGTTTGGCGGCATGCCAAAGTTAAGCATTTAAGTGTAATCGTGTTCGATGCCCACGGTGAGGATCCGACCGCAACCAAGCCCAAGACCGACTACGTTAAGCGGGTCATTGGACTGCCTGGCGATACGGTTTCCAGTAAAAACGGGAACCTTTATGTGAATGGCAAGGTGGTTCCGCAAAAATTCATTAGTATGAGTGAACGGACAACGGGTACCGGTAACTGGAACTTGAAGTCCTTATCTAAGAGTTGGGATAAAAATACCAACGCCACAAAGGTTCCAAAGGGCGAGTATTTTGTCCTGGGAGACCACAGAAGCGTGTCTAACGATGGCCGTTACTGGGGATTTGTTCCTAAGAATAAAATTACGGGTGTTGCCAAGACCTTCTTCTGGGAAACCAACAAAACAAAACGAACAAACGTGAATAGTTTGGGCTACTAAAACAATCACATACTAAATAATCTCACTAAAAGAGTAAATACGACATCTTTTAGTGAGATTTTTTTATTTGTTGTACGAAATAATTTTTGGTTCAGAAGTGACATCAAGGATGGTAATGCTGCCATTTTGGGGTTGCTCAACAAACGGCACGTCTTTTGAATATAAAGAAGCCAAGTTCCGAAGAAAAGTTCCATGTGAAACAACGATAGCGGTTTGACCGTCCTTT